>NZ_JAIWIH010000030.1:0-80811 GCF_052851135.1 Streptomyces sp. BRA346
AGCGGTAGCTGGGGGAGCGACGAGCGCGGGGCCGCGAGGTGCCGCCCGCCGCGGCAGCGGCTGATGTCACCGCGGCGTCGGGAGCCCGGCATGATCGGCGAGACACCCCCTAGCGGTTGGGCCGAGGGGTCAGCCGCGGCGGCGGGCCCGCCACACCAGGAAGAGCACCGTGGCGACGGCCGCGCCGCGCACGACCACCGGCCAGGTCTCGGTGAGCACGTCCTTCATCCCGTTCTCCGGGATCGGAGCGCCCCACTTGCCGTTGGTCCGGCCCCACAGCCAGACCATCGCCCCGGCCGCCACCAGGCCGGGCATGCCCAGCACCGCCCACTTCGCCTCGGCGCGGGAGAGCTTGCCGGTGGCGTACGTGAGCACCCAGCCGAAGGCGAGCACGACGATGTTGCCCATCACGGCGCCCGCGACGAGCAGCGCGATCGAGAGCAGCAGCACCGGGCTGAGCCCCGCCGCCCAACCGGCCCGGGCGCCCGCCTTGCCGGCGCCGCCCTCCGCGTCGGCGGACTTCCCAGGGCCCAGCAGGGCGCGGCGCACCAGGCCGCGCCGACGCGTCTTCTTCCCCGCGGCCTCCGCCTCGGCGGCCTCGGCTGCTTCGGCCTCGGCCGCCTCCTCCGCCGCCCGCTTCTCGGCCTCCCGCTTCTCCCGCTCTTCCTGCTGCTCCTGCTCGATGGTCTTGCCGTTGCCGAGCAGTTCGGGCAGCTCGATGCCGCCGACGAAGCCCTCGACGAAGCCGAACTGGCCGTCCCGGTGCTCGGGCTGGGCGAACGGGCTGGGCTCCACGTGCCACCAGTCGGGATTGGACTCGCGGGGGCCCAACTCGTCCTGACCCGCCAGATGGGGCCCGGACCGACGGCGGGGGGCCTCGGGCGCTTCGGGCGCCTCGGGGGTCACGGGCATGTGCTTGGCGAGGGAGACGGGGGTGTCATCGCTCCCCGTACCGTTCGGTCCGTTCGGTCCGTTCGGCTCGCGTGGTGAGGGCACCTTGTTGCTGAGTCCGGTGCGTTCGGCGAGCCCGGCCAGCTTGTCGCGGGCCGCGCGCGCCGCGCCCGACGTACGCGTACCTCCGCCGTTGCCCCCGCCCGGGGTACCGTCGCCGCCCGGGGCGGCGTCCCCGGCGGGCGCCCGGCCACCCGCCGCGGCGACCACCTCGGCGGGCGTGCCCAGCTTGGCCAGAATCCGCTTCACCCCGGCCGCGCTGTCCGTACCGCCCGTCGACCGCCGGTGGTCGATGTCGGCCCGCAGCCCGGAGACCAGCCGCATCCGTTCACCGGACGGCAGGCCCTGCTGCTGAGCCAGGTCCCCGACACGGCTCAGATAGTCGTAGACGAGCTTTTCGCTCTCGATCCCCACCAAGACCCCTGAGAATGCGCATGGTCGGCGTGTCAGACGGCACCGACGGTACCGTGCGGAGGCTGGATTGCGCCGCACCCCCGGCGTCCACCACCCCCGGGTACTGTGGATCGAATGAGCAGCTCGCGTAATCGGGAGGCATGCGTGACCGCAGGGACCGGCCCAGACGCCAGCGGCCGCGCGGCGCCCCGCACGCTGGCCGAAGAGCTGCGCACGCGCCCCGACGAGGCGCTCGCCGCCCTGCTGCGCGCCCGCCCCGACCTGCTGTCCCCCGTCCCGGGCGACCTGACCCAGCTCGCCACCCGGGCGGGCACCCGCGCCTCGGTCGTCCGGGCGGTGGAGCGGCTCGATCGCTTCGCCCTCCAGACCGCCGAGGCGCTGGCGGTCGCGCCGGACCCGTGCCCGTACGAGACGTTGAGCGCCCTGATGACGGGGGACGTCCCCGCCGCCGGCCGGGGCGCCGACGCCGCCGCGCTCCGCGACCGGGTCGCCGCCGAGCTGCCGCGCGCCGTCGCCACGCTGCGCACGCAGGCGCTGGTCTGGGGCGGGGACGACCGGCTGCGGCTCGTCCGTACCGCGCGGGAGCTGCTCGCGCCCTCGCCCACCTCGCCGTCGCCGACCGGGCTCGGGCCCACCCTGCACGAGGCCACGGCGGGGATGTCGCCGGGGCGTCTCCAGGAGCTGCTGGCGGCGGCCGGGCTGCCGGCCACCCACGATCCGGTGACGGCCGTCGCCGGGTTGACCGAGCTGTTCGACGACCGCGACCGGATGGCGGCCCTGCTCGCCGGGGCGCCCGACGGCGCGGCCGCCGTGCTCGCCAGGCTGACCTGGGGCCCGCCGTACGGGGAGGTGTCCGTCGCCTCCCCCACCCCGCCCGTCGCCTGGCTGCTGGACCGCGGTCTGCTGCTGCCGTCCGGGCCGCGGAACGTCGTCCTCCCCCGCGAGGTCGCCCTGCATCTGCGCGGCGGCCGCGCCCACCGCGCGCCCGAGCCGGTGGCGCCGCCGCTGGCGTCCGCCGCGCGGCACGATCCACAGGCTGTGGACAAAGCGGCGGCGGGGCAGGCGTTCACCGCGCTGGCCACCGTCGAGGAGCTGCTGGGCGAATGGGAGAGCGCCGGGCCCCCGGTGCTGCGAGCGGGCGGGCTCAGCGTGCGCGACCTCAAGCGGACCGCCGTCGCGCTCGACGTCTCCGAGCCGGTGGCCGCCTTCTGGATCGAGCTGGCGTACGCGGCCGGGCTGCTGGCCTCCGACGGCGAGACCGACGAACGGTACGCGCCCACCCCCGCCTACGACGACTGGCTGCGGCTGCCCGCCCAGGAACGCTGGGCCGCGCTCGCCACCGCCTGGCTCGCCGCGACCCGTACGCCGGGCCTGATCGGCGGCCGCGACACCAAGGGCCGCACGCTCTCCGCCCTCGGCGCCGACCTGGACCGCTCCCCGGCCCCCGAGGTCCGCCGCCGGGTCCTCGAACTCCTCGCCGCCCTCCCGCCCGGCGCCGCCCCCGACCCCGACGCGCTGCTGGCCCGCCTGCGGTGGGAGCGCCCGGCCCACCGAGGCCCGCTGGGCGCGGCGGGTGCCGCGGGCCCCGCGGGCGCGGGGGCCAAGGGCCCCGGAGCCGCGGGGGCCAAGGGCCCCGGAGCCGCGGGCGCCAGGGGTGGAGCGACGACGGGCGCTGCGGGGGCCGGTGGAACGTGGGCCTCCGGGGTTACGGGAGGGGTTACGGGAGGGGTTACGGGAGCCGTCGGAACCGGAGCCACGGGGCCGACCACCCCCTCCGCCACCACCAGGGACGACCTCCGGTCACGGCTGGCACGCTGGACCCTCGGCGAGGCCGAAATGCTCGGCATCACCGGCCGCGCCGCGCTCTCGGCCCACGGCCGCGCCCTCCTGGGCCCGGCGGCCGAGGCCCCCCAGGCACCGCCCGCGGCAGCCGAGGCCCTCACCACCGCGCCTCCCCCCACAGCGCCGGCCGAGGCCGCCGCGCTCGCCGCCGAGGCGGCACGGCTCCTCGCCCCGCTCCTCCCCGAGCCCCTCGACCACGTACTCCTCCAGGCCGACCTGACCGCCGTCGCCCCCGGCCCGCTGGAGCGGCCGCTCGCCGACGCGCTCGGCATCCTCGCCGAGGTCGAGTCCAAGGGCGGCGCGACCGTCTACCGGTTCACCCCCGCCTCCGTACGCCGCGCGCTCGACGCCGGACAGGCCGCCGACGACCTGCACACCTTCCTCGCCGCGCACTCCCGCACCCCGGTGCCGCAGCCCCTCACGTACCTGATCGACGACGTCGCCCGTAAGCACGGCCACCTCCGCATCGGCGCGGCCTCCGCCTATCTGCGCTGCGACGACGAGACCCTGCTCGCCGAGATCCTCGCCGACCGCCGCTCCGCGGGCCTGCGCCTGCGGCGTCTCGCCCCCACCGTGCTGGCCGCCCAGGCACCGCCGGACGCGCTGCTGGAGGGGTTGCGCGCCATGGGGTACGCCCCGGCCGCCGAATCCGCCGAGGGCGACGTCCTGGTCACCCGCGCCGAGGCCCAGCGCACCCCGCCCCGTACACCGCCCGCCCCGGTCCCGGACGGTCCGCCCGTCCCCGACACCACCCTGCTGGGCGCCGCGGTACGCGCCATCCGCGCCGGTGACCTCGCCGCGACCGCGCCCCACAAGCCCCCGGCCGCCACCGGCGGAGCCACCGCCACCGAGGCCGCCACCGGCGCCCGTCTCCCCCGCACCACCTCCGCCGACACCCTCGCGACCGTGCAGGCCGCGGCCCTCACCGGTTCCGCCGTCTGGATCGGCTACGTCAACGCGGACGGCGCCGCCAGCCAGCGCGTCATCGCCCCGGTCCGCGTCGAGGGCGGCTACGTCACCGCGTACGACCACACCGCCGACGAGGTCCGCACGTACCCCCTCCACCGCATCACGGGCGTCGCGGAACTGGCCGACGAGCCGGGTTGAGCGGACGTTCCGGGTTGAGCGGACGTTCCGGGTTGAGCGGACGTTCCGGGTTGAGCGGACGTTCCGGGTTGAGCGGACGTTCCGGGTTAAGCGGACGTGCGCCGCCGCTGCCACCAGTGATGGCGGCGCGGGTGGAGGGCGTGACCGAGGCGGCGGCCGATCAGGACGTAGCCGAGCAGCGCGCCCGAGGTGTTCAGGATGACGTCATCGATGTCGAAGGCCCGGCCCTCGACGATCGCGCCCTGCGCGATCTCGACCAGCACCATCACCAGCGACGTCACCAGCACCACCCGCACCGCGCCCCGCGCCTTCGGCACGAGCATCGGCAGCAGTACGCCGAAGGGCGCGCCGAGCAGCACATTGCCGCCGATCTGCTTCACCGTGTCCCGGATGGCGGGCTGGTCGAGGTAGGCGCGCAGCGAATCGCCCGGGCGCAGATTGGTGTGCACGAGATCGCTGGACCCCGGCTGCGGCACGAGCGTGGCCTTGGCCAGCGCCGCCGCGAACCCGACCATGCAGGCGAACGCCAGCAGCATCACCAGCACCCGCCCGGCGCGGGAGCCCAGGGAATCGCGCTGGAGGGGCGGGGAGTCAGGGGCAGCCGCCTTGGCGGCCACCGCCTTGGCCGCCTTCCGCGCCGTACCGGGCGGCTTCTTCTTCGCGGCCGCCGACTTCGCGCCCGCCTTCGCGCCCGCCGACTTCGCGCCCGCCGTCCTCGCCGACGCCCCGGCCGCCTTCCCCTTCGACCCGCTCGTCGCGCTCTTCGTACCCTTTGCGCTCTTCGTCGGCGCACTCTTCGTACTCTTCGTAGTCTTCGTGCTCTTCGTGCCCTTCGTAGTCTTCGCGCCCTTCACCGGCGCGCTCCTCGCCGACCCGCTCTTCGTCGGCGTCCTCTTCAACGTCCGCCGGATCTCCCACCCAGCGATGCTGACCACAGGGACCTACCTCCCGCCTCGTTCCGGCCCTCCTAGTGACCCCGCTTGCCCCTCGCCGTGCGGAGTATCCCTGTGGCCCTCCGCCCTGCCCGGCCGATGAGGGACACTGGGTCTTTGGCCCCCGGCGACACGGCCCCCGGCAACGAAAGGACTCGGCGCGTGAACGGACCGCTCATCGTCCAGAGCGACAAGACGCTCCTGCTCGAGGTCGACCACGAGCAGGCGGAAGCGTGCCGCCGCGCCATCGCGCCGTTCGCCGAGCTGGAGCGTGCGCCGGAGCACATCCACACCTACCGGGTGACCCCGCTCGGCCTGTGGAACGCGCGCGCCGCCGGACATGACGCCGAGCAGGTCGTGGACGCGCTCGTGGCGTTCTCCCGCTACCCCGTACCGCACGCCCTGCTCGTCGACGTCGCCGAGACGATGGCCCGCTACGGGCGGCTGCGCCTCCTCAAGCACCCCACGCACGGTCTGGTCCTGGAGACCAGCGATCGTCCCGTGCTGGAGGAGATCCTGCGGTCGAAGCGGATCCAGCCGCTGGTCGGGGCCCGTATCGACCCGGACACCGTGGTCGTCCACCCCTCCGAGCGCGGCCAGATCAAGCAGACGCTGCTCAAGCTGGGCTGGCCCGCCGAGGACCTGGCCGGTTACGTGGACGGCGAGGCGCACGCCATCGACCTGCACGAGGACGGCTGGGCGCTGCGCCCGTACCAGAAGCACGCCGTCGAGGGGTTCTGGCACGGCGGCTCGGGCGTCGTCGTCCTGCCCTGCGGCGCCGGGAAGACGCTGGTCGGGGCGGGTGCGATGGCCACCGCCAAGTCGACCACGCTGATCCTGGTCACCAACACCGTCTCGGCCCGCCAGTGGAAGCACGAGCTGGTGCGCCGCACCTCCCTCACCGAGGAGGAGATCGGCGAGTACAGCGGTACCCGCAAGGAGATCCGCCCGATCACCATCGCCACGTACCAGGTGCTCACCACCAAGCGGAAGGGCATCTACCCGCACCTGGAGCTGTTCGACTCCCGCGACTGGGGCCTGATCATCTACGACGAGGTGCATCTGCTGCCCGCGCCGGTCTTCAAGTTCACGGCCGACCTCCAGGCGCGCCGCCGCCTCGGCCTGACCGCCACGCTCGTACGGGAGGACGGCCGCGAGTCCGACGTCTTCTCGCTCATCGGCCCCAAGCGCTTCGACGCGCCCTGGAAGGAGATCGAGGCGCAGGGCTACATCGCGCCCGCCGACTGCGTCGAGGTCCGCGTCAACCTCACCGAGACCGAGCGGCTGGCGTACGCGACCGCCGAGACCGAGGAGAAGTACCGCTACTGCGCCACCACCGCCTCCAAGCAGCGGATCACCGAGGCGCTGGTGGCCAAGCACAAGGGGCAGCAGACGCTGGTCATCGGCCAGTACATCGACCAGCTGGACGAGCTGGGCGAGCACCTGGACGCACCCGTCATCAAGGGCGAGACGACGAACGCGCAGCGCGAGAAGCTGTTCGACGCCTTCCGGGAGGGCGAGCTGTCCGTCCTCGTCGTCTCGAAGGTCGCCAACTTCTCCATCGACCTCCCCGAGGCCACCGTCGCCATCCAGGTCTCCGGCACCTTCGGCTCCCGCCAGGAGGAGGCCCAGCGGCTCGGCCGGGTGCTGCGGCCGAAGGCCGACGGCCACCCGGCGGTCTTCTACTCGGTCGTCGCGCGCGACACCATCGACCAGGACTTCGCGGCGCACCGCCAGCGGTTCCTGGCCGAGCAGGGGTACGCGTACCGGATCGTGGACGCGAGCGCGCTGCTCGCGGACGAGGACGTCTGACGCCGACCTGGTTCCGTCAGGGGCCGGGAGGGCCCAACTCCGCCTGAACCGGGTGTAAACCGAAGCCGACGTAAATCATTCGCGGCCCGTCCACGCCGTGGCTACAATCCCCCGTCTTGCCGCCTCCCGCTCGGGAGAGCCGTCGGCCGGACGGAAACCGGCTGGCATCTCGTACGTACCGCAACTCTGCTTCGTGTACCCGCCGGAGGCTACGCCGTGCCCTCGCACGCCCTTGACCAGCCAGAACCCTTGAACGACCCGCTGTCAGACCCCCTCGCTCGGGAGCGATCCCACCTCGCCGCCTCCCGCGCCGCCCTGCGCGCCATGCGCGCCGACGTGGAGGCCCTCGACCTCCGGGACGTCGCAGCCAACTGGGTCAACGCCGAAGCCCTGCACCACCAGGTCAGCGAGCGCATCAAGGCCCTCGCCGACCTCTCCCACACCCCGCTCTTCTTCGGCCGCCTCGACTATCTGCACGCGCCGGGCGCGGAGGCGGCGGAGGGGGCCGAGGGCGAGTCGTTCTACATCGGCCGCCGCCATGTGCACGACGGCGACGGCGACCCCATGGTCATCGACTGGCGCGCCCCCGTCTCGCAGCCCTTCTACCAGGCGTCCAAGAAGGCGCCCATGGACGTCGGGCTGCGCCGCCGCTTCGGCTACACCGGCGGCGAACTGACCGCCTACGAGGACGAAAAGCTCTCCGACCCCACCGAGGCGGAACAGACCAGCAAGCTGCTCCAGTCCGAGATCGAGCGGCCGCGCGTCGGCCCCATGCGGGACATCGTCGCGACCATCCAGCCCGAACAGGACGAGATCGTCCGCGCCGGAATCGGCGGCACCGTCTGCGTCCAGGGCGCGCCGGGCACCGGGAAGACGGCCGTCGGCCTGCACCGGGTCGCGTACCTCCTCTACGCCCACCGCGAGCGGCTGGCCCGTTCCGGCACCCTCGTCATCGGCCCGAACCGCTCCTTCCTCCACTACATCGAGCAAGTCCTGCCCGCGCTGGGCGAGTTGCAGGTCGCCCAGGCCACCGTCGAGGACCTGGTCGCGCGCCCCGACACGGGCGTCGAGGTGCGCGGCGCCGACTCCGCCGACGTGGCCCGCGTCAAGGGCGACGCCCGTATGGCCGAGGTGCTGCGCCGGGCCCTGCGCTCGCACGTCACCCCGCCCACCGAGGCGTGCGTCGTGGTCCGCGGCTCGCGCCGCTGGCGGGTACCGGCGTACGAGATCGAGGAGACCGTGCGGGAACTGCTGGCCCGCGACATCCGCTACGGCGCGGCCCGCGACGCCCTCCCGCAGCGCATCGCGCACGCCGTGCTCGTCCGCATGGAGCAGGCGGGCGAGGCCCCCGACGACCGCGTCCAGGACGCGGTGGCCCGCAACCCCGCCGTGAAGGCCGCCGTCAAGGCCATCTGGCCGCCCGTCGACCCCGCCAAACTCGTGCTGCGGCTGCTCTCCGACGCCGACTTCCTGGCCGCCCACGCGGACGGCATCCTCACCGCCGACGAGCAGAAGACCCTCCTGTGGGCCAAGCCGCCGCGCAGCGTGAAGTCCGCGAAGTGGTCCCCGCCGGACGCGGTGCTCATCGACGAGGCCGCCGACCTCATCGAACGCACCCATTCCCTCGGCCATGTGGTTCTCGACGAGGCGCAGGACCTGTCCCCCATGCAGTACCGCGCCGTCGGCCGCCGCTGCACCACCGGCTCCGCCACCATCCTCGGCGACCTGGCCCAGGGCACCACCCCCTGGGCGACGTCCAGTTGGGACGAGGCCCTCACCCACCTGGGCAAACCCGGCTCCACCGTCGAGGAGCTGACCCAGGGTTTCCGGGTGCCGCGCGAGGCGATCGCGTACGCGTCGCGGCTGCTGCCCGCCATCGCGCCCGGCCTGTCGGAGGCCACCTCGATCCGCGAGGCGGCGGGCGACTTCGCCGTACGGGCCGTCGACCCGGCCGACCTGGACGCGGCGGTCATCACGGCCTGCCACGAAGTCCTGTCCCACGAGGGCTCGATCGGCCTGATCGCGGCCGACGCCCGCATCCCCGCCCTGTCCGCCGCCCTCGGCGCGGCGGGCCTGACCCACCTCTCCCCCGGCGAGGAGACCAGTCCCGAGGCGAGGCTGGCCCTGGTGCCCGCGACGCTGGCGAAGGGTCTGGAGTACGACTACGTGGTCCTGGACGAACCGGCCGCCGTGGTCGACGGCGAACCCGACGAACGCACGGGCCTGCGCCGCCTGTACGTGGCCCTGACCCGAGCCGTCTCGGGCCTGACGGTGGTGCACGCGGCCCCGCTGCCGGAGCGTCTGGCGTAGCCCTGCGGGTGGGTGGGGTGTGCGTGGTGGGTGCGGGTGCCGGGGCCTCCGGGGCGGGGCCGTGGACCGTCTATTTACGGCGCCGCAGCTCGGAAGCGTGAAGTGACCGTTCGCCCAGCAGCAGACGCCACGCGAGGGCGGATACGCCCCCGGCGCAGCCCAGGCCCGGCGGGGACACCGGGCCCAGAACCGCCGTCCCCGCCCGCGACCCGGCGGCGGGCACCAAGCGGAGGTGGGCCCCTCACCACCCGCCACCAACCACAGCCCGGCGGCGGGCAACGGGCAGGGGCGGGGGCAGCCTCTGCCCCCATGCTCCAAAGACCTGAGCCCCCGGAAACCGGCAGCCTCGAACCCCGCCTCAGCCCACCGGCACCGGCGCGTCCAGCGCGAGACGCCACTGCGCGACGGTGGCCGCGTCCACCGAGCCGTGCCATCCGGCGGGCCGGGCCGCGCTGCCGATGTGGAAGGCGGTGACGCCCGCGGCGCGCAGCTCGGGCAGGTGGTCGAGGCGAAGGCCTCCGCCGACCATGATCCGCGCCTCGTACCCCGGCGCCCCGGCACGGGCGGCCTCGACCCGGAGGGTCGGCAGCCCATGGTCGATGCCATGCGCCGAACCGGCGGTGAGGTAGGTGTCCAGGCCGGGAAGCCCGGCCAGCTGCCGACGGAGCACGTCGCGGTCGGCGGCGCGGTCGATGGCCCGGTGGAAGGTCCAGCGGCTCTCGTCCACGCCCGGCCCGGCGCCGATGACCTCGATCAGCGCGGCGATGGCGGCCAGATCGGCCAGACCATCGGCGGCGAGGAAGCCGAGCACGAACTCGTCCGCCCCCTCCGCGTGCAGCGCGGCGGCCCTACGGCACAGCGCGTCGACGGCCGCGGCGTCCCCCGCCGCGAACCCATCGGACGCACGGAGCATCACCCGCACCGGCAGATCCACCGCGGAACGGACGGCGGCGAAGGTCTCCCGCGAGGGCGTCAGCCCATCCGCGGCCATGTCGGTGACCAGCTCAAGTCGGTCCGCCCCTCCGGCCTCGGCCGCGATCGCGTCCTCCGGGTGGAGGGCGATAACCTCGAGAATTGGTCTAGACATGCTGCATAGCTTGCCACACCCCCCACCCGCCGCAACCCGCACCCCGGAGAATGGGCCCATGTCCGACCACCCCGCGCTCCTCACCCGCTGGGCGCTCCTCCTCAACAGCGCCCGCGACACCACCACCCCCGACCCGGACCCCTACGGCCGCGACCTCCTCTCCCGCTGGGCCGAACCCCAGCGCCGCTACCACACCACCGACCACCTGATCGCCGTGCTGGACCGGGTCGACGAGCTGCTGGAACACACCGAGGCCCCCGACCCCGACGCGATCCGCCTCGCCGCCTGGTTCCACGACGCCGTCTACCTCCCCGACCGCTCGACCAACGAGGAACGCAGCGCCCGCCTCGCCGAACGCGCCCTCCCGGAAGCGGGCGTCCCGGAGGCGCGCGTGGCCGAGACGGCCCGCCTCGTCCGCCTCACCACCGGCCACGATCCCGCCGAGGGCGACACCAACGGCGAAGTCCTCTGCGACGCCGACCTCGCGGTGCTGGCGGGCTCGCCCGAGGCCTACAGCGCGTACGCGGCGGCGGTCCGCGAGGAGTACGGCTTCGTCCCGGACGACACCTTCCGCGAGGGCCGCGCGAACGTCCTCCGCCACCTCTTGGGCCTGCCCTGCCTGTTCCGCACCCCGATCGGCCACGACCGCTGGGAGCCGACGGCCCGCCGCAACATGACCACGGAGCTGGAGCTGCTGGGCTCCGCGTCATCATGAGGCACGCTCGGATCCTGCCGGAAGCGCGGTCGACGGTCGGCCGATCGTCTTCTGCGTCGATGACGTCGACCGTGCGCTGATCTGCAAGCGACGCTTCCGCCGAACCGGCTGAGCGCACTGGCGAAGAGCGGGCTGGGCCCGAGGACTCCGACTGCGTGCCCGCCGGGACGGTGCGTCAGATCACGGCGAGCCGGTCCACCAGCAGCTCCGTCCTCCACTCGGCGTACTCCGGCGGCAGCCGTCCCGCCCGGGCCAGGGTCGCAAGGCCATGCAGGGCCGCCCAGAACACCTCGGTGAACACCCCCGGGTGGACGCCGTCCCCGGCAACCTCGCCGAGACTCTCCAGCAGGGCGGCGAAGGCGTCCTTCAACGGCTCCGGAGTGTCCTCCTTCGCGAACACCAGGCCGCCGTCGAGCAGGAACATGGCGTCGTAGACCGCCGGGTGGGACTCGGCGAAGTCGAGGTAGGCGCGGGCGAGGGCGGCGACCCGCTCGCGCGGTCCGTCCGCGGCGGAGGCCGCGGCCCGCACGGCCGCGGCCATCTCGGTGGCGCCCTCCAGGGCGACGGCGCCGATGATCTCCCGTTTGCCGCGGAAGTGGCTGTAGAGGACGGGCTGGCTGTACTCGATGCGCTCGGCAAGCCGACGCGTGGTGACCGCGTCCCAGCCCTGCTGCTCGGCGAGTTCGCGGGCCGTCGCCACGATGAGGCGTTCGCGCTCCGCCCGTTCGCGCTCCTTGCGTTCCTGTACCGACATGCCCCGACTCTAGCATCGCTAGACAGACGAGCGGCAGCAGGTCTAGTGTTGCCTCACTATCTAGCAGCGCTAGACCCCGGGAGGGTCATCGTCATGCTCACTGCACTTGAGGTCATCACCACAGTGGTCTTCGGCGTGATGGTGGGGGTGGAGTTCTCCGTCGCCTTCGTCATCAACCCGATCCTCAGCGCCCTCCCCGAGGACAGTGGCCAACTCGGCCGCGCCCACGGGGGCCGGATGCTCGGCGCCGTGATGCCGGTCTGGTACATCGGCTCGCTCGTCCTCGTCACGGTCTGGGCCATCGCCGGACGGCACCACGACGGCGTCGGCCTCGTCGTCACCGCCGGCGCGCTGCTGATCCTCAGCGTGATCATGTCGCTTCTGCTACTCGTCCCGATCAACAACCGGAGCAAGACGTGGACCCCCGAGAATCGGCCCGCCGACTGGAAGCAGCAGTCGAACCGCTGGGACCGCTTCCACTACGTCCGCGTCGCCGTCATCATCGCCGCCTTCACCCTGCTCGTCGCCGCCCTCGCCTGAGCCCGCGGGTCGACATCGCGCCGGTGGCGCCCAAGCCCCACTCCACGAACCTCACCAAGCTGACGAAGACTCGCAAGGAGAAGAACAATGTCGCTGAAGAAGATCAACACCTTCCTGGCCGCCGCCTTCATCCTCTTCATCCTCTGGTTCGGGGCGGAGTTCATCCTGAGCCCGGAGACGACGGCACCGGGCTTCGGCCTGCCGAGCTGGCCGTCCGGCGACGGCGACGGCTTCCTGATCATCAAGGGAATCCGCGACGTCGTCTTAGCCCTGGTCCTGGGCATCCTGCTGGTGACGGGCCATCGCCGGGCGCTGGGCTGGGCGCTGCTGGTGGAGGCCCTCGCCGCGTACGGCGACATGGCCACCGTGCTGGCCCACCACGGCTCCGTGGCCACCGCGCTCGGCGTCCACGGTCTGACCGCGACACTGATGGTGGTCAACGGCCTGCTGATAATGCGCGAGACCCGCAAGGTCACGGCCGCTCCGGCAACGCCCGCCCCGCAGCCCGCCTAACGCCACCTTGGCGCGCATCGGTATGCGCCTGTCAGCGCCTGCCGGGAAAGGCGAGGCGCACGCTTCGGCCCCGCTCCACCAGCGGCAGGGGTCAGACCGCGGGGAACTCGCCGCGTACGAGGGCGGAGACGAACGACGACCACCCCTCCGCCGGGAAGCTCAGCGCCGGGCCGTGCGGGTTCTTGGAGTCGCGGACCGGGATGGTGCCGTGGGTCTGGGCGAAGGTGCGGGAGAACTCCACGCACTGGCCGCCGTTGGCGCCACTGTAGGAAGACTTGACCCACTCGGCAGCGGTGAGATCCAAGTCGGCACTCATGTGCGGTACTCCTTCGCCAGAGTCTTGATCAGGGCCGTTGATCGATCCGGGGACAGCGCACTTGCCCTGAGCAGATCATAGTCATCCAGGGCGGCAGCGACCGTCTGAGGAGAATCGTGCATTCTTCCTCCTACCCGGGTCTCGGTATAGAGCACCGTGGGCGAGTCCGGGAAGCGCAGCACGGTGAAGGGCTCCGGGGAGGAAGTCGGAACGCCTGCCGAGAACGGCAGGACCTGAAGCGTGACATGAGGTGACGCGGCAGCCGTCAGCAGATACTCAAGCTGCCCGCTCATGACCTCGGCACCGCCGACGGCCGTTCGCAGGCACGCCTCGTTCAGGATGGCCCAGAGGTACGGCGGAGCCTCCTGCTCGAACACCTCACGCCGACTCAGTCGCGTGGCGACCTTGCCGTCGATCACCTCGGCTTCTTCCTGCGAAAAGTACGCGCGGAAGATGGCCTCCGCGTAGTCCTTCGTCTGAAGGATGCCGATCACGACGTTCGCCGAGTAG
Organism: Streptomyces sp. BRA346; assembly: GCF_052851135.1. Taxonomy (NCBI): domain Bacteria; kingdom Bacillati; phylum Actinomycetota; class Actinomycetes; order Kitasatosporales; family Streptomycetaceae; genus Streptomyces; species Streptomyces sp. BRA346. The sequence continues at coordinate 13,804 of NZ_JAIWIH010000030.1, forward strand.
TCCAACACCCGCGACGCCTTGCGCTCCAGGTTGAGATACGGGGTGAACCACGAGGGATGGTCGCCCTCGTCGATCCTCCGGAGCATGTCCGCGAACAGATGGCCCGTGCCGAACGCGGTGTCGCAGCCCTTCGCGAACTTGTCGCTGGGCCTGGGCAGGAGCTTCCCGGCCTCCACCCTGCTGACGTACGCCTCCGAGTAACCGGCGGCCTGGCCCAGACGCTTCTGCGTGAGCTTGCGGGCGAGACGGACCTGTTTGACGTCACGGCCGAAGCGCTGGAGCGGATTCAAGTTCGCGGATGGGGTCGTCTCGTCCAATGCCATGACCTCTCGCTATGTGATCGTGGCCAGCATCGCGGCAGGTCACCCACTTGCACGCTGCCCCTCAAGGCGTCTCATTCTATTGGCTGTCGCGTTCCCCTGGTGACCAATTGACTACATACGGTGCCCACCCAGGGCGTCCGGGGAACAGCCGAGTGGAGCTGATGTCATGAACGTCCTACGCCTCCTGCCGTGGTCCAGCCCGGAGGGCAAGCCCTGCTTCTTGTCGACCGACGACGACAACAGCCGGTTGAGCCGGAAGGCAGACGAGATCGAGGCACTGCAACTCGATATGGGTGCCCAGCTACTGGGGCATGCCGGGGCCTTGCTTGGCAACGAGAAGGTGGGCCTCGTAGAGCTTCGCTTCCTGGCCTGCCGGCTGACGGAGGCCTTGAGGGACGCCTTGCGGGTCGCCGAGAGCCGGGGGCAACGGCTCCTCGTGTATGTCGAAGACGCCGCCGATGAGTTGGACGCGAATCATCCCGAACGGCGGCCCGGGTAGCGCATCTGCTTGCGGCAGTCTGGGGCGGCTGTGGGTGGCGACTGGCCGTCGAGCGCGTAGCAGAGGACCGGCGTGCAGATGCTCCGCCACTGGGGGGCCGCCGCAGTTCGGAGGTGCCGAGTAGCCGGCCGCCGCCGCTGATCTGGAGCGGGAGGGTAAGACTGCCGTCGTCCAATCGGCGCACCTTCCACTCCGCAGCGCGTGGCTGCTGCCATTCCGTCATGCTGATCACTCACCGGTAGTCGTGAGGGCGATTGGCGTAGGTGTGACCGGTCGGGGCGGTCCAGGTGGTGGTGCCTGACTCGGAGTCGCGTTTCAGGGTCCAGCCGGGGTGGTGGGTCTTCATGAGGTGGTGGCGTCTGCAGAGGGTGGTGAGGTTGTCGGTCGTGGTCTGGCCCCCTGCCTCCGGGTCGGTGTGGTTGAAGGGTTCGACGTGGTCGAGGTCGCAGCGGTGGGCGGGCATGCGGCAGGCGGGAAAGGTGCAGTGAGCGTCGCGCGCGATGACGTGGCGCTCGACTTCGGCGGTGGGCTTGTAGGTGGTGGGGTCGGTCTTGATCAGCATTCCGGTGGTGGGATGGGTGATCAGTCGGCGCCAGACGGTGCCTTCGGCGAAGGCGACCCCACGAGCCTGGTCGGCGGTGATGGGACCGTAGCCCTTGAGGTGGGCGGGGTCGTCGGTGTCGCCGATCAGGACGTCCAAGGGGACGGTTACCTGGACCACCGCCGCCGAGCGGCCGCCCGAGGAGGGGGCGGGGCTGCTCGCGGTGCGGTTGACGACCAGGTCGTAGAGGGCATCGACCCGCTTCTGCTCCAGGGTGCGGCCCTCGTCGGGGAGGGTGGCGGCGTGAGTGTCGACGGCGGCGGTCATGGCCGCGGCCTGTTCGGCCGGGAGGACCGCGCCCCACATGGCCATACCGTCGTCCTGCGGGTACTGGACCATCTGCCGCTGTCGCTTGCGGGCCTGGTGGCGCGCTTCGGCGCCGTCCGGGTCGGCTCGGACGATCTCGCGGGCCAGGGCTCGGCGGGTCTGGCCGGTGGTCATGGTCGGCAGCTTGTGCAGTAGGGCTGCCTCGACCTGCCCCGCGACCTCGGGATCGAGGACGGCGCAGGCTTCGGTGACCGCTGCGGCCTGCAAGTAGGAGATCTCGCCCTGGGCCAGGAGAGCACGTGTGGGCGGGTAGCGACTGGCCAGCTCGCGGGCGACTTCCAGACGCCGTGCGGCAGTCGTGCCGGACAGCTTCAGGGCACAGGCCACTTCCTCGCAGGTGAAGTTCCATGCGGCCTCGGTATTACGGTCCCACCCCGCCGGTGGGCCCTCGGCCCAGGCCTCGGCTTCCAGGGCGGCGAGGATGTCTGCCTGCTGGGCCTGAATCCAGGCAGTGTGGCGCTCCAGGGCCTTCAGCGCGTCGATGCGGCCGGTACGTGACAACTTGTCCGCGTGCAGAGCCGGAAGGACAGATGCGGTGTGCGGACCCGGTGCGGTGGCGGCCAGGTGGGCGGCCCACTCGTCCGGGGTGATCGGGTCGTTCGGTTCGTTGATCGTGTTCTCGGTCCCGTGCGCGATCGTGTTCTCCGTCATGATCGTGTTCTCGGTCATGACAGCGTTCATGGCCATCACTCCCCCCGCGATGCCTCAACTCCCGCCCCCTCAGCGGGTTCACACCTCAATTCTTCATCACTCTCCGTGACGACACCAGATCGCAGCCGCCACGCCATCACTTCGAGTGAACGTTCGGGAGATAGGGAACGCCCCGGCGAGGAATGGCCAACAGGACGAGGGCGTTGACGTCGGCATGCCCATCGCCGTTTATGTACTTGGCCTGTCCGTCTTCGCCCTCGGGACCTCGGAGTTCATGCTCTCCGGGCTGCTCCAACCCGTCGCCCGGGACATGGGGGTGTCGATCCCCACGGCCGGGTTGCTGATATCGGCGTTCGCGATCGGGATGGTGGTCGGGGCACCGCTGCTGGCGGCGGCCACGTTGCGGTTGCCCCGGCGGACGACGTTGATCGCGTTGCTCGCCGTGTTCGGGCTCGGGCAGGTGGCGGGAGCGGTGGCGCCGTCGTATGGGGTGTTGTTCGCGTCGCGAGTGGTGAGCGCGCTCGCATGTGCCGGGTTCTGGGCCGTGGGGGCGGCGGTGGCCGTGTCGTTGGTGCCGGTGAACGCGCGGGCGCGGGCCATGGCGGTGATGGTCGGCGGGCTCAGCGTCGCGAACGTCGTGGGGGTTCCGGCCGGGGCGTTCCTGGGGCAGAACGCGGGATGGCGCGCCGCCTTCTGGGCCGTGGCCGGGCTGTCGGTGCTCGGGCTGATCGGGGTGATCGCGCTCGTACCGCGTACGGAGGTGCCGACCGGGGGCGACCGGCCGCAGCTGCGGCGAGAGCTGAGCATCTACCGGGACCGTCAGGTCTGGCTCGCGCTGGTCACCACCGCGCTGAGCGGGGGCGCGGTCTTCTGCCTGTTCTCGTACCTCGGGCCGCTGCTCACCGACGTGGCGGGGCTGGACGAGGGCTGGGTGCCGACGGTGCTGGCGCTGTTCGGGGTCGGCGCGCTGATCGGTACGGCGGTCGGCGGGCGGATCGCGGACGCGCACCTGTTCGGGACGATGTACGGCGGCATCACCGCCTCGACGGTGGTCCTGAGCGTCCTCGCGCTGACCGCGCACAGCCCGATCGCGGCCGTCGGCCTGGCGCTGCTGCTCGGCTTCACAGCCTTCTTCACCGCGCCCGCGCTCAACGCCCGCATGTTCAACGTCGCGAACGCCGCCCCGACGCTCGCGGGCGCGACCACCACGTCCGCGTTCAACATCGGCAACACGGTGGGCCCCTGGCTCGGCGGCCTGGTCATCGACGCGGGCTGGGGCTACCCGGCGGTGGCCTGGACGGGTGCCGCCCTGGCCGGTACGGGCATCGTGACCACGGCGCTCGCGGCGCGGCTGCATCGTGCGGAGGGGGCGTCGCGGGTGATCGCCTCCGGACAGACGTCGGCGGCCGTGCGCGAGGTGGAGACAGCGTCGGAAGCGGGGCGGGTCCGGTAGTAAGCCCTCAGCCGCGGCCCTCAGCCGCTCGCACGCCCCCGCGCCGCAGAGGCCCGCGCCGCAGGCACCTTACGACGGCGCAGGCCCGCCGCCGTGAGCCGCCGCAGCAGCTCCTTGCTGCCGACCTCCTCCGCCCCCGCGCGCACCGCCCGTGCGTAGAGGTCGCTCGGGACGTCGTAGTGGTCGCGGTCGAAGCCGCGGCGCGGGGCGCCGATGCGGGTGGCGAAGGCGTGGAGTTCGTCGTACGAGACGTCGCTCACCAGGTGTGACCACATGCGGCCGTGGCCCGGCCACAAGGGCGGGTCGATCAGTACGGCCATCAGAGGGTGGTCCCGAGCCGGCCCACGGGGGCCACCGCGACCGCCGTCTTGCCGCAGACCCAGTGCGGGTCGGGGCCCAGTTCGGGTTCCACGTCGAGGGCGTGGAGGTCGCCGCCCGTGGTGCAGACGGGGCACAGGGGCCACCGGCCGTAGCGCTCCAGCAGGGAGTCCTGGACGTCCTGGGCGACCAGACCGGCGACGTAGGCCACGCCTTCCGGCCATTGCTCGACCCACCAGCGGCGGTGCGCGATGGCGTCCTCGACGAGCGAGACGATGTCAGCGTGGGCGACGTCTCCCGCCGCGAGGTCGGCCAGGACGAGCGCCCGTGCCGCGTGCAGTGCATGTTCGAGCTTCATGGGTCCCATTGTCACCTTTGCTTCGTCGGGCCGCCTTCCAGCACCGGGGAAGCCCAGGGGAACCGCCTCCGCGCGCGGTCTTGACGGGCCTCGTGGCCGGAAATAGTTTTCAGATGTGAGTAGCAAGTTGAAGGAAACTTTCACTCCCCTCACCGATCCCGCCGTGCCCGCCCCCTCCGCCCTCGCGGCGAAGGTTCGCACCCTGGGCCCCTCCATGACCCGCTCGATGCAGCGCGTCGCCGAGGCCGTCGCGGGCGACCCGGCGGGCTGCGCGGCGCTCACCGTCACCGGGCTCGCCGAGCGCACCGGTACCAGCGAGGCCACCGTCGTCCGCACCTCCCGGCTGCTCGGCTACCCCGGATACCGCGATCTGCGCCTCGCGCTCGCCGCGCTCGCCGCGCAGCAGGCGGCGGGCCGGGCACCGGCCGTCACGGCGGACATCGCGGTCGACGACCCGATCGGCGACGTGATCACCAAGCTCGCCCAGGAGGAGCAGCAGTGTCTGGCCGACACCGCCGCGGGGCTCGACCCCGGCCAGGTCGAGGCGGCGGTCGCCGCGGTCGCCGCCGCCCGCCGGATCGATGTGTACGGCATCGGCGCGTCCAATCTGGTCGCCCAGGACCTGGTCCAGAAGCTGCTGCGGATCGGACTGATCGCCCACGCGCACGCCGATCCGCACCAGGCCATCACCAACGCCGTCCAGCTGCACTCCCGCGACGTCGCGCTTGCGATCACCCATTCTGGGCGGACGACGGACGTCATCGAGCCACTGCGCGTCGCCTTCGAGCGCGGGGCGACCACCATCGCGATCACCGGCCGCCCGGACGGCGAGATCGCGCAGTACGCGGACCTCGTCCTCACCACCTCCACGGCGCGCGAGAGCGAACTGCGCCCGGCGGCCATGTCCAGCCGCACCAGCCAGCTGCTGGTGGTGGACTGCCTGTTCATAGGCGTGGCGCAGCGCACGTACGAGAGCGCGGCGCCCGCCCTGTCCGCCTCGTACGAGGCCCTCGCGCACCGGCACGATCCCCACCCCCGCCACCGCTGAGGCCGGGGCCCGCGCCAAGGTCCCGACACCGCCATCCCCCACCATCACGCTTACGTAGGGAAGAGCCGCTTCGCCATGACTTCCGCCGCCGATGAGCAACAGCAGCAACAGCAGCAACAGCAGGAGCAACGGCTCCGCGCCCAGCTGGAGACCTTCACCACCGAGGCGTTCCGCCCCGAACTCGCCGAGATCGACCGGCTCGACACCGTCGAGATCGCCCGCATCATGAACGCCGAGGACGCCGGCGTCCCCGCCGCCGTCGCCGCCCAGCTCCCCCGGATCGCCGCCGCCATCGACGGCATCGCCGCGCGCATGGCGGACGGCGGGCGGCTGATCTACGCGGGCGCGGGCACCGCCGGGCGGCTCGGGGTGCTCGACGCGAGCGAGTGCCCGCCCACCTTCAACGCCCGGCCGGACCGGGTGGTCGGCCTGATCGCGGGCGGGGAGACGGCCGTGGTGTCGTCCGTGGAGGGCGCGGAGGACAGCGCGGAGCTGGCCGCCGAGGACCTCGACCGGATCGGGGTCGGCCCGCGGGACACGGTCGTGGGCGTCTCGGCCTCCGGCCGCACCCCGTACGCCGTGGGCGCCGTCGAGCACGCCCGCCGCCGGGGGGCGCTCACCGTCGGGCTGTCGTGCAACGCGGGCTCGGCGCTCGCGGCGGCCGCCGACCACGGCATCGAGGTCGTCGTCGGACCGGAGCTGCTCACCGGCTCCACCCGGCTCAAGGCGGGTACGGCGCAGAAGCTCGTGCTCAACATGTTCTCGACCATCACCATGATCCGGCTGGGCAAGACCTTCGGGAATCTGATGGTGGATGTGCGCGCCTCGAACGAGAAGTTGCGGGCGCGCACGCGCCGGATCGTTTCTCTGGCGACCGGCGCCACGGACGAGGAGATCGAGAGCGCGCTGACGGCCACCGACTGGGAGGCCAAGAACGCCATCCTCACGATCCTCGGCGGCGTGGACGCGCCCACCGCCGAGAAGCTGCTCGGCGAGGCGAACGGCCATCTGCGGGCCGCCCTCGAAGCGGCCGGGGCATAGCCCCGAAAACACGGCGGCGGAGCGGCACCCCTGGGAGAGAGGGTGCCGCCCCGCCGTCGTCAGTGGACGGTGTGACCGACCGGCGCGCGGGGCGCCGAAGCCGATCAGAAGTCCATGTCACCGCCCGGCATGCCGCCCGGGGCGCCCGCCGGAGCGGCCTTCTCGGGCTTGTCGGCGATGACGGCCTCGGTGGTGAGGAACAGCGCGGCGATCGACGCGGCGTTCTGGAGCGCGGAGCGCGTGACCTTGGCCGGGTCGATGATGCCCTCGGCGATGAGGTCGATGTACTCACCGGTCGCGGCGTTGAGGCCGTGGCCCGGGGTCAGGTTGCGCACCTTCTCCACCACGACGCCGCCCTCGAGGCCGGCGTTGACGGCGATCTGCTTCAGCGGGGCCTCCAGGGCCAGGCGCACGGCCTGGGCACCAGTGGCCTCGTCGCCCTCGAGCTCCAGCTTCTCGAACACCGAGACGGTCTGGAGCAGGGCCACGCCACCACCGGCGACGATGCCCTCCTCGACGGCGGCCTTGGCGTTGCGCACCGCGTCCTCGATGCGGTGCTTGCGCTCCTTCAGCTCGACCTCGGTCGCGGCACCGGCCTTGATGACGGCCACGCCGCCGGCCAGCTTCGCCAGGCGCTCCTGGAGCTTCTCGCGGTCGTAGTCCGAGTCCGAGTTCTCGATCTCGGCGCGGATCTGGTTGACGCGGCCCTGCACCTGGTCGGTGTCGCCGGCGCCGTCCACGATCGTGGTCTCGTCCTTGGTGACCGTGACCTTGCGGGCGCGGCCGAGCAGGTCCAGCCCTGCGTTCTCCAGCTTGAGGCCGACCTCCTCGGAGATGACGGTGCCACCGGTGAGGATGGCGATGTCGCCGAGCATGGCCTTGCGGCGGTCACCGAAGCCCGGGGCCTTGACGGCGACGGACTTGAAGGTGCCACGGATCTTGTTGACGACCAGGGTCGCCAGCGCCTCGCCCTCGATGTCCTCGGCGATGATCAGCAGCGGCTTGCCGGACTGCATGACCTTCTCGAGCAGCGGGAGGAGGTCCTTCACGCTGGTGATCTTCGAGTTGACGATCAGGATGTAGGGGTCGTCGAGCGACGCCTCCATACGCTCCATGTCCGTCGCGAAGTACGGGGAGATGTAGCCCTTGTCGAAGCGCATGCCCTCGGTGAGCTCGAGCTCGAGCCCGAAGGTCTGCGACTCCTCGACGGTGATGACGCCTTCCTTGCCGACCTTGTCCATGGCCTCGGCGATCAGCTCGCCGATCTGGGTGTCGGCGGCGGAGATGGAGGCGGTGGAGGCGATCTGCTCCTTGGTCTCCACGTCCTTGGCCTGCTCGAGCAGCTGGGCGGAGACGGCCTCGACGGCCTTCTCGATGCCGCGCTTGAGGGCCATCGGGTTGGCGCCCGCGGCAACGTTCCGCAGGCCCTCCTTGACCAGCGCCTGGGCGAGGACGGTCGCGGTCGTCGTGCCGTCACCGGCGACGTCGTCCGTCTTCTTCGCGACCTCCTTGACCAGCTCGGCGCCGATCTTCTCGTACGCGTCCTCGAGTTCGATCTCCTTGGCGATGGACACACCATCGTTGGTGATCGTGGGGGCGCCCCACTTCTTCTCGAGGACGACGTTACGGCCCTTGGGGCCGAGGGTGACCTTGACGGCGTCGGCGAGCTGGTTCATCCCGCGCTCGAGGCCGCGCCGCGCCTCCTCGTCGAACGCGATGATCTTGGCCATGTGAAGTGGTCCTCCCAAGACGGGGTGGATTGCTCCGGACCGCGCCTGGCGCCCGCGACGGACGGCCTGCCTGCCGTGCGGTTCCTTGCCCCGCGCGGCATCGGCGAGCCTCACCGACCCGATCCTTCTGTCACTCTCACCTTCAGAGTGCTAACGCAATAATTAGCACTCGCCCCATGAGAGTGCAAGCGCCCGACGGGCGTCAAGAGAGGCGGGCGAGAGCCCCCGCGGACATGCCAGAGGGCCCGCCCCCTCGCGGGATGCGGGCCCTCCGGCTACTTCAGTCAGCTGCGTCGCGTTCGGCGCGTCAGCCTGCGGCCACGCGGACCATGTCCGCCTGCGGGCCCTTCTGGCCCTGCGAGATCTCGAACTCGACCCGCTGGCCTTCCTCGAGGGTGCGGTAACCGTCCATCTGGATCGCACTGTAGTGGACGAACACGTCCGCACCACCGTCGACCGCGATGAAGCCGTACCCCTTCTCCGCGTTGAACCACTTGACGGTGCCCTGAGCCATTCCTAACTCCCCTATTGCTGGCCCTTGCGCAGGACCGCACTCCGCGGACCCGGGTCAGACCTCACCCCCCGAGTCGAGGGGGGTGTGCGCCGGAACGCGTCGACCGCCGCTGAATGTATCCGTCCCAACGCCCTCTGCAACAGGTCAATTGGACGAGAATTCTGGGCACGGCCGATCGGTAAAAAGTGGAGAAGTCCCGTGAAGTCCGGGCAAACCCGACCGGACATAGGGCGCCAACCCGACAAATCGCGCACACACTTTGCGCACAAGTTGACGAGTTCTCATATGCGGTTCCGGCACCGGGCTTGATCAGATAGCCCGCGCCCGATGGAGAAGCGGGGCAACTGTATCGCGATTCCACACACGGAATCGCCCCGTCCGGATCTTCCCGGGCGAGGCGATTTCCAGAGGTGAGCGGGGTGATGGGGCGTCAGCAGCCACCCGCGACCGCGGGGATGATCGACACCCCGGCGCCGTCCGGCGTGGCCGTGGCCAGGCCCTCGGCGAACCGCACGTCGTCGTCGTTGACGTAGACGTTCACGAAGCGGCGCAGCTTGCCGGTGTCGTCCAGGACGCGCGCGGAGATGCCCGCGTGGTTCTTCTCCAGGTCCGCCAGAACCTCGGCGAGGGTCGCGCCCTCGGCGCTGACCTCGGCCTGGCCGCCGGTGTAGGTACGCAGGATGGTCGGGATTCGGACGTTGACGCTCATGCGAGGCCAGCCTCTCGGAACGAGTCAAGGGTGGGGCGGATGATGGCGGAGGGACCCGTGGTGGGGGCCACCGCGTCGAGGGTCTTCAGGCCGTCGCCGGTGTTGAGGACGACGGTCGTCAGGGACGGGTCGAGCAGCCCGTCCTCGATCAGCTTCTTGGTCACGCCGACGGTCACGCCGCCCGCGGTCTCCGCGAAGATCCCCTCGGTGCGGGCGAGCAGCTTGATCGCGTCGACCACCTGCTCGTCGGTGACGTCCTCCACCGCCCCGCCGGTGCGGCGCGCGATGTCGAGGACGTACGGGCCGTCCGCCGGGTTGCCGATGGCCAGCGACTTGGCGATGGTGTTCGGCTTCTGCGGGCGTACCACGTCGTGGCCCGCCTTGAAGGCGGTGGACACCGGGGAGCAGCCCTCGGCCTGGGCGCCGAAGATCTTGTACGGCTTGTCCTCGACCAGACCGAGCGCGATCAGCTCCTTGAGCCCCTTGTCGATCTTGGTGAGCTGGGAGCCGGACGCGATCGGGACGACGATCTGGTCCGGCAGCCGCCAGCCGAGCTGCTCGCAGATCTCGTACGCCAGGGTCTTGGAGCCCTCGCCGTAGTACGGCCGCAGGTTGACGTTGACGAAGCCCCAGCCCTCGCCCGCCGGGTCGCCGATCAGCTCGCTGCAGAAGCGGTTGACGTCGTCGTAGTTGCCCTCGATGCCGACCAGGTCACCGCCGTAGACGGCGGCCATGACGACCTTGCCCGCCTCCAGGTCGTGCGGGATGAAGACGCAGGAGCGGAAGCCCGCGCGGGCCGCCGCGGCGCCCACCGCACCGGCCAGGTTGCCGGTGGAGGAGCAGGACAGGGTGGTGAAGCCGAAGGTGCGGGCCGCCTGGACGGCGATGGCGACGACCCGGTCCTTGAAGGAGTGGGTCGGGTTGCCGGAGTCGTCCTTGACGTGCAGCTCGCCGGTGACGCCCAGCTCACGGGCGAGCCGGTCGGCCTTGACGAGCTGGGTGAAGCCCGGGCTCAGGCTGGGGAGCGCGGCCACGTCGGCGGGGACGGGCAGCAGCGGCGCATAGCGCCAGATGTTGTCGGGACCGGCCTCGATCTGCTTCCGCAGTCCCTCGGGATCGCCGCTCGGCAGCTCGTACGCCACCTCGAGCGGCCCGAAACACGACCCGCACGCGAAGATCGGGCCGAGGTCGAAGCGCTCACCGCACTCGCGGCAGGACAGGGCGACGGCGGGGCCGAAAGCGGCAGCGGAAGTGGTTGAGCTTTCGACGGATTGCACAGCCATGGAGGCGAGGCCCTTTCTCCTCATCTTCCTCGGGACGCATTTCGCCACGAGACGGAATTGGCACCTTCCCGAGCTGGGAGCCTCGCTACAGGACGCGAGACCAGCTGGAGGGTTGCCGGGGCTTCAACGGGCCGTTCCCTCTGCCCCTCTGGATGAGCGGTATGGCCGCCGGGCCGCACCCGGGGCGTTTGTCCGCACCGAGCCCCCGACATACGAAGGTCATGTGCGCTGTTCAAGACTGTAACCGACGGCCCGGATGGTTGAGCTAGCCGTCCGAACCGCGAGATGGATCACAACGATCACGCCGCGCGATCACAGCAGGGAGACGAAACAGGTGCTGGATGAGGTGGAGCGCTGGCTGGAGCACCGCTCCTGGTCGGCCGACGACCGTCCGCTGGACCGCCTGCTGGCCGCGAAGCGCGACACGGCGACGAGCGTCAGCGTGGTGCTGCCCGCGCTGAACGAGGAGGCGACCGTCGGCGAGATCGCCGCCGCGATCCGCCGCGATCTGATGACCGAGGCCGTGCCGCTCGTCGACGAGCTGGTGGTGCTGGACTCCGGCTCCACGGACCGCACCGCCGAGGTCGCGGCGGCGGCCGGGGCGAGGGTGGTGCACCGCGACGCGCTGCTGCCCCGGCTGCCCGCGCTGCCCGGCAAGGGCGAGGTGCTGTGGCGGTCGCTGCTGGCCACCAGCGGCGACATCGTCTGCTTCATCGACGCCGACCTGCGCGAATTCGACGCGCGCTTCGTCTCCGGCATCGTCGGGCCGCTGCTCACCGACCCCGGGGTGCAGCTGGTCAAGGGCATGTACGACCGGCCGCTGCGGGACACCGCGGGCCAGGGCGGACGGGTCACCGAGCTGGTCGCGCGGCCGCTGCTGAACCTGCACTGGCCGCAGCTCGCCGGTTTCGTCCAGCCGCTGGGCGGCGAGTACGCGGCCCGGCGCTCGCTGCTGGAGCGGCTGCCGTTCCCCGTCGGGTACGGGGTCGAGCTGGGCCTGCTGGTCGACGCGCTGCACACGGTCGGGCTCGACGCCCTCGCCCAGGTCGACATCGGCGTGCGCAAACACCGCCACCAGGACGGCAAGGCGCTCGGCCGGATGGCCGCCGCGATCTACCGCACCGCGCAGCTGCGGCTGGCCCGCGGCCATCTGGTGCGGCCGCGGCTGACCCAGTTCGAGCGCGGCGAGAACGGCTTCGAGCCGCGGACGACGGCGGTGGACACGGAGGAGCGGCCGCCGATGATCGAGATCCCGGAGTACGCGGAGCGGCGCGCGGCCTGAGGGCGCCTCTTCCGGGGCAAGAAACCGTACGTACGTTTGCGCGCGGTGCCCGATGGCTAGGCTCGCGACATGGCCGTTGAACGCAGCGCACCGATCCTCGTCGCGTCCAACCGCGGCCCGGTCTCGTACGCGCTGGGCGAGGACGGTTCGCTCTCCCCCAAGCGCGGGGGCGGCGGGCTGGTCTCCGGGCTGAGCGCGATCGGGCCCGACGCGGGCGCGGTCTGGGTGTGCGCCGCGCTCGGCGACGGCGACCGCGAGGCGGCGCGCCGCGCCGGGGCGGGGCACCTGGACGCGGACCACACCGGCGGGCAGCAGGTGCGGATGCTGGACATCGCGCCGGACGTCTTCGCCGCCGCGTACAACGGCGTCGCGAACTCGGTGCTGTGGTTCGTCCACCACCTGCTCTACCAGACCCCGGTCGAGCCGGTCTTCGACGCGGAGTTCCGCGCCCAGTGGGAGGCGTACGAGGCGTACAACGCGGCCTTCGCCGACGCGCTCGCCCAGGAGGCGGCCGACGGCGCGGTCGTGCTGGTGCAGGACTACCACCTGGCGCTGGTCCCCGGGCTGCTCCGGGCCCGCCGCCCAGACCTGCGGATCGGCCACTTCTCGCACACGCCGTGGGCGCCCCCGGACTACTACCGGCTGCTGCCGGACGACGTCGCCGCGGGCGTGCTGCGCGGCATCCTCGGCGGCGACCGCGCCGCCTTCCTCACCGGGCGCTGGGCCGCCGCGTTCGCCGACTGCTGTGCGGCGGTGCTGGGCGCGGAGGTCGTCCGGGGGCCGGACGGCTCCCCGGCCGCCGTCCGCTTCGAGGGCCGCGAGACCCGGCTCGGGGTGCACGGCCTCGGCGCCGATGCCGACTTCCTGCGGGAGCGGTCGCGTGCGGCCGACGTCGACGAGCGGCTGGCGGCGCTGCGCGAGCAGATCGGACCGGGCCGGAAGACGATCGTCCGGGTGGATCGCACCGAGCTGTCCAAGAACATCGTGCGCGGGCTGCTGGCCTACCGCCGCCTGCTGGAGACCCACCCCGAGTGGCGCGAGCGCGTGGTCCACGTGGCCTTCGCCTATCCGTCACGCCAGGACCTGACCGTCTACCGCGACTACACCGAGCGGGTGCGGCTGCTCGCCGAGGAGATCAACACGGAGTACGGAACGGAGGGCTGGCAGCCGGTCGCGCTCCACGTGAAGGACGACTTCGCACGCTCCCTGGCCGCCTACCGGCTGGCCGACGTGGCCCTCGTCAACCCCATCCGGGACGGGATGAACCTGGTCGCCAAGGAGGTCCCGGTCGTCTCCGAGCGCGGCTGCGCGCTGGTGCTGTCGCGGGAGGCGGGAGCGTACGAGGAGCTGGGCGCGGACGCGGTGACGGTGAACCCGTACGACGTCGAGGGCACGGCCCGCGCCCTCGACGAGGCCCTCCGCACCCCGGACGCCGAGCGGGCGGACCGCACGAAGCGCCTGTCCGCGGCGGCCACGGCCCTCCCACCCCGCGACTGGTTCCTGACCCAGCTACGGGCCCTGCAAGAGGGTTGAAGTACCCACCCCGCCCCTCCCCGAACCGGGGCTCCGCCCCGGACCCCGACCCACCCCGGGGCTCCGCCCCGGACCCCGTTAGCGGGGGGCTTCGCCCCGGCCCGAGCGCCAGGCGCCGCCCACCGCCCTCCGCCCTGACCCGCTACGGGCGGGCAGGCCACCGGGGCGAACCGCCAGGCCCACGCCACGCCGGGGCACCACCCCGGGCGCACCGGCCCGGGCACGGCTCCGCAGGACCACCAAACCGGACCGCCCCGGGCACATCGGCCCGGACACCGCCGCGCAGGCTCACCGCCTCGGCCCGCGCCCGGCGCCGAGGCGAACCGCCAGGCCCACGCCACGCCGGGGCACCACCCCGGGCGCACCGGCCCGGGCACGGCTCCGCAGGACCAGCGCCCCGACCCGCCCCGCGCTCCACCTCGTCCTCGACGCCGCAGCGCCAATCCCGCGCTCCGCCCCGGCCCGTTCCGGGCCCACCAGCCCGGGCACCGCCGCACAGCCTTAGCGCTCCGGCCCCGGGGCACCGCCGTCGCCGTGCACGGCCTGCGGGGGCGGCCCTGCGGGCACCGCCCCGGACGCGCTCACGCGCCTCGTCGCCGAGCGGCGGCGCATCGCCCACCGGCGGCGGGGGTCCAGGGGGCCTGCCCCCTGGGTTCGGGAAGGGGCGGGGTGGGGAACTGCCAGCGCACCGGCGCCCCCTCAACGCCGACCGGCGGGCCGGGGTCCAGGGGGCTTGCCCCCTGGGTTCGGGAAGGGGCGGGGTGGGGATTCTCAGCGCAGCGCCGCCGCCAACGCCTCCAGCAGGGCCACGACCCCCGCCGGGCCGTCGACCACCAGGTCGGCGCGCTCCGCCAGGGCCGTCACCTCCGTGCTGCCGCTGCACACCAGCAGCCCCGGTACGCCTTCCTTCCGCAGCCGCTCCACGGCGGCGAACGCGGCCAGGTCGCCGAGGTCGTCCCCCGCGTAGAGGACCACGCCCGCGGAGGTTTCGCGGACGTACTCCAGCAGGGCGACGCCCTTGTCCATGCCCGGTGGGCGCAGCTCCAGGACCAGGCGGCCCGGTTCGACGATCAGGCCGTGGCGCTCGGCCAGCGCCTGGAGCGGGGCGCGGAGCTGGTCGAAGGCCGCCTGGGGGTTCTCGGTGCGGCGGGTGTGGACCGCGACGGCGCGGCCCTTGTCCTCGGTCCAGGTGCCGTGCCAGGCGCCGTTCGCCTCCAGGACGCCCGGCAGTTCGGAGCGGACGGCGGCGATGCCCGGGTGGGGTTCGGGGGCCTGGATGGCCTGGGTGGACGCGTCCCAGCGCTCGGCACCGTAGAGGCCGAGGACGACGAGGTTGGCCGGAGCGGCGCTGTCCCCGAAGCCGCCGTAGCGCACGGCGACCTCGGCCGGGCGGCCGGTGATCACCGCGAGGGAGTGCAGCCGGGGGCCCAGCTCGGCGAGGGCCGGGACGGCGCCGGGGTGGGCGCGGGCCTGGTCGGGGTCGGGGACGATGTCGGCGAGGGTGCCGTCGAAGTCGACCCCGAGGACGGCCCGGTCGGGCCGCTCCAGGAGGGCGGCGAGGCCCTCGCGGCCGGCGGCGGTGACGGGTACGGGAAGGGGGTGGCTGCCCATGCGGCGACCCTACCCGGCCCCGCCCACCGGCACCCGTACCGGGACGAAGCCAAAACCTCAGCGGCGTTCGCGGCGCTCGTCCCGCACCCGGCGCAGCCGGTTGATCGTCACCGGGTCGTGCTCCAGCGCGCGGGGGTCGTCCAGCAGCGCGTTGAGCAGCTGGTAGTAGCGGGTCGGGGTGATGCCGAGCCGCTCCCGTATGGCCCGCTCCTTGGCGCCCGGGCCCGGCCACCCGTCGCGCTCGACGGCGAGCACGGCCAGGTCCTGTTCGGAGAGTCCTTCGGTGGTCACGAGTTGGCCGTCTCCATGGCATCGGCGGCCCGCTGGATCTCGCCGAGGACGCTCGCGGGGTCGCCGCCCTTGGTCACGGTCGAGCCGATCTTCTCCTTGACCATCTGGCTGATGCTCGCCCAGGAGGTCTTGTCGGCCGGGTAGAACTGGGCGCGGTCCATCTGGTCGAGGAAGCGCCACAGCTTCTTGTGCTCCTCCTCGTGGCGCATCGTCGCGGAGACGGCCGTGGTGACGGGCAGCAGGTCGTACTGGTCGGCGAAGTCCAGCACGTTCTTCTCCTGGTAGACGAAGTCGAGGAAATCCCCGATCTGCTTCCGTCTGCCGTTCGCCTTGAAGGCCATGAGCCAGTCGGCGACGCCCATGGTGGAGGTGGACTTGCCCTTGCGGCCGGGCAGCGGGGCGGTGGCGTATTCGATGTCGTGGCCGGAGGCCTGCTGCATCAGGGTGGGGTGGCCGTTGAGCATGCCGACCTCGCCGCGGGTGAAGGCGTTGAAGACGTCCTGGCGGTTGGTGCGGGCCGGGGAGCGCGGACCGGTGAGGTCCGCGCCGACCAGCTCGTCCCGCAGCCACTCGAACGTCTCGATGTTGGCGGTGGAGTCGATGGTGTAGCTGCCGTTGGAGTCGGTGTAGCCGCCCCCGCCGCTGAGCATCCAGATCATGGCCTCGGCCTGCGACTCCTCGGGGCCGAGCGGCAGCCCGTAGGGGATCTTCACCCCGGCCGACTTGAGCGCTTGCGCGGCGTCCTTCAGGTCCGCCCAGCTCTCGGGGGCGGAGGATATGCCCGCCTCGTCGAACAGCTTCTTGTTGTAGAAGAGCAGCCGGGCGCTGGAGACGAAGGGCAGCCCGTACTGCACCCGGCTGACCTCGCCCGCCTGGGCGATGGAGGTGATGAACGAGGCCTGGGTGGGGATGGAGAGCATCTGGTCGGCGCGGTAGAGCTTGCCCGCGGCGGCGTAGTCGGCGTACGCGCCGATCTGCGCGATGTCCGGGCTGTCACCGCCCTTGACCATCTCGGCGACCTTCTTGTCGACTTCGGTCCAGCTGTAGACCTTGACGTCGACCGTGATGTCGCTGTGCTTGGCCTCGAAGGCCCGGGCCAGCTTGTCCCAGTACTTCTGGGAGGTGTTCTCGGCGCTGTCGCCGTAGTCCGCCGCTACCACCTTCAGGACGTTCCCGTCCGATCCGGAGCTGTCGCTGCCGCACGCGGACAGCGTGGGCATCGCCACCGCCGTCGCGGCCCCAGCCGTCGTCAGACTCAAGAACCGTCGCCGCTGCACTGCGTTTTCCCACCCTATGGCTTGATTCTTCCTCCGCGGATGCTTCTCGCGAAGGTCGAGCGAGTCTGCCTTGCAAACCTCCACAAGGTCTACACCATGGGCGTATCGCTTCGGTATCGGACCTCTCCTTGCCAGGTCAGACGTATCGCACACCGCCACGTGGGATGTGTCACGTCGTCACAACTCGCTTACCTGCGACGAAGAACCGCCCGGCGAGTGGACTAGACCTCTCATGGTGGATCGCGGGAGACTGTCCCCTGTGAAACACGTCATCGCCCTCGATGTGGGCGGCACCGGCATGAAGGCCGCCCTGGTCGGGGCGGACCGGACACTCCTGCACGAGGCCAGGCGGCCCACCGGGCGGGAACAGGGACCCGAGGCCGTGGTCGCCGCGATCCTCGACTTCGCCGCCGAGCTGCGCGCCGTCGGCGAGCGGCGGTTCGGCGAACCGGCCGCGGCCGCCGGGGTCGGCGTGCCCGGCGTACTGGACCAGGACCGCGGCGTCGCCGTCTTCGCCGCCAACCTCGGCTGGCGCGACGTACCGCTGCGCGCGCTGCTGTCCGAGCGGCTGGGCGGCGTCCCGGTCGCCCTCGGGCACGACGTCCGTACGGGCGGGCTGGCCGAGGGGCGGCTGGGGGCGGGCCGGGACGCCGCCCGGTTCCTGTTCGTGTCGGTGGGCACCGGGATCGCGGGCGCCATCGGCATCGAGGGCCGTCTCGAACCGGGCGCCCACGGCGACTCCGGCGAGATCGGCCACATCGTCGTACGGCCCGGCGGCACCCCGTGCGCCTGCGGCCAGTCCGGCTGTCTGGAGACGCTGGCCTCGGCCGCCGCGGTGGGCCGCGCCTGGGCGGCGGCGAGCGGCGGGCCCGACGCGGACGCGGCGGACTGCGCCAAGGCCGTCGAGTCCGGCGACCCGCGGGCCGCGGCGGTGTGGCGGGAGGCGACCGGCGCGCTCGCCGACGGCCTGGTGACCGCCCTCACCCTGCTGGACCCCGAGCTGCTGATCATCGGCGGCGGGCTCGCCGAGGCCGGGGAGACGCTGTTCGCCCCGCTGCGCGCGGCGATCGAGGAGCGGATCACCTTCCAGACCCTCCCCCGCATCGTCCCCGCGGCCCTCGGGGACACCGCGGGCTGCCTGGGCGCGGGACTGCTCGCCTGGGATCTCGTCGCCGCGCCGTCGCCCGCGTCCCCCGCATCCCCTTCATCCCCCGCGCAGCCCGCGCCGTCCACGGAGGTATCCGGCTGATGGTCCAGCGAACGGTTCTCACAGGCGCCCGGGTGGTGCTGCCGTCCGGGATCGTCACGGACGCGACGCTGACGGTCGAGGGCACCCGCATCGCCGGAACGGCCACGGGCGGCGGCACGCCCGCGGCCGGCGCCGTGCGCGATCTGTCCGGCTGCTGGATCGTCCCCGGCTTCGTCGACCTGCACCTCCACGGCGGCGGCGGGGCCTCGTTCTCCACGGGCACCGCCGAGGAGGCGCTGACCGTCATCCGGACGCACCGCGCGCACGGCACCACCACGATGCTCGCCTCCACCGTCACCGGCGACCTCGACGACCTCGCCCGGCAGGCGGCGGTGCTCTCCGAGCTGGCCCGGGACGGCGAGCTGGCGGGCGTCCACTTCGAGGGCCCGTTCATCTCCCCGCACCGCTGCGGCGCCCACCAGCCGTCGCTGCTGCGCGACCCCGACCCGGCGGACGTGCGCAAGCTGATCGACGCGGCGCACGGCACCGCGCGCATGATGACGCTCGCGCCCGAGCTGCCGGGCGGGCTGGAGTCCGTACGGCTGCTGGCCGACAGCGGCGTCCTGGCGGCGGTCGGCCACACCGACTCGACGTACGAGGCGACCCGGGACGCCGTGGAGGCGGGCGCGACCGTGGCGACCCACCTGTTCAACGCGATGCCGTCGCTGCTGCACCGCGAGCCAGGACCGGTGGCCGCGCTGCTGGAGGACGAGCGGATCACCGTCGAGCTGATCAACGACGGGACGCATCTGCACCCCGCCGTGCTCCAGCTGGCCTTCGGGCGCGCGGGCGCGGACCGGGTCGCGTTCATCACCGACGCGATGAGTGCGGCGGGCATGAGCGACGGGAGCTATGCGCTCGGCCCGATGGAGGTCGAGGTCAAGGACGGCGTGGCGCGGATCAGCGACGGGCCCACGGCCGGTTCCATCGCGGGCTCCACCCTCACCCTCGACCACGCCTTCCGGCGGGCCGTCACGGTCGACGGGCTCGGCGTGGACCAGGCGGTCCGGGCGCTGTCCGCGACCCCCGCGCGGGTGCTGGGCCTTGACGACCGGGTGGGGTCGCTGGAGGCGGGCAAGGACGCCGACCTCGTCGTCCTCGACGCCGACTTCCGGCTGCGGGGCGTGATGCGGCGCGGCGCCTGGGTGGTCGACCCCCGGTAGCGAGCGGCTGGAGCGAGCCGCTGCCCCGCACGCCGCGCCCCGCTGACCCCGAATTGGCCGATTTCGCACCATGATTGGGCGTCCCGGTCATCCCAAAGGGGTGGGCCGGGCGCCGCGCCTTTGGCATGATCGCTCACGCGCGGGCGCCGCTCGGCACCCAGCCACACGCTTTCAGCACAGGAATCTCCGTCCGGCGGGGGGACGGGAGAGGAGATGCCGGGTGATCCTGACGGTCACGCTCAATACCGCCCTCGACATCACCTACCGGGTGCCCAGGCTGCGCCCCCACGCCAGCCACCGCGTGACCGAGGTCACCGAACGGCCCGGCGGCAAGGGCATCAACGTCGCGCGCGTCCTCGCCGCGCTCGGCCACCACACCACCGTCACCGGCTTCGCCGGAGGGGTGACCGGCACGGTGGTCCGCGAGCTGCTGGCAGAGGGCACGGATACGGACACGGACACCGGCGGCGGGCGGATCACCGACGCGCTGGTGCCGATCGCCGGTACCACCCGGCGCACCCTCGGCGTCGTCGACGCCGCGTCGGGCGACACCACCCAGCTCAACGAGGCCGGACCGGCCGTCACCTCCACCGAGTGGGCCGCCTTCATGGACGCCTACGCCGGACTGCTGCGCGGGGCCTCGGCGGTCGCGCTGTGCGGCAGCCTGCCGCCCGGCGTCCCGGTCGGTGCGTACGCCCAGCTCATCCGGGAGGCCCGGGCCGCGGGCGTCCCCACCCTGCTGGACACCGGCGGCGAACCGCTGCGCCGCGGCGTCGCCGCCCGCCCCGACATCGTCAAGCCCAACGCCGAGGAGCTGGCCGGGCTCACCGGCTCCACCGAGCCGCTGCGCGCCGCGCGCGACGCCCGGCGGCGCGGGGCGCGCGCGGTGGCCGCCTCGCTCGGCGCGGACGGACTGCTCGCGATCACCGCCCAGGGCGCCTGGCGGGCGGCGCCGCCGGAGCGCCTGGCGGGCAATCCGACGGGCGCCGGGGACGCGGCGGTGGCGGGGCTGCTGACCGGTCTGGTGGACGAGGCTCCCTGGCCCGAGCGGATGGCGCGCGCGGTGGCCCTGTCGGCGGCGGCCGTGCGGGCACCGGTGGCGGGCGAGTTCGACCGGGCGCTCTACGCGGAGCTGCTGGACCGGGTCGAGGTCACCGAGCACCCGTCGGCGGCCTGAGGAAACGAAGCGGGACGGCGCCTCGGGCTGCCGTCCCGCGTGCCGTCAGCCCCTCTTCAGCCACATCTGGTCGAGGTTGACGTCGCACTTGTCGCCGTCGCCGCAGGACAGGGTGATCGTGTTGCTGCCCTGGCTGAGCTGGACGATGGACCACGAATACGTCCAGCCCTTCTCGTAGTCGCCCTTGGGCGCGTTCGAGAAGTTCTTCATGCTGATCGGCCGGGTCGACTTCTTGCCGTTGACCGTCAGGGACAGGCTCTGGTCCTCGCCGGGCACGCCGTAGCGCACGTACAGCTTGTACGCCTTGGCCCGGTCGACATCCACGTCCCAGGTCGCCGAGGAGCCGGGGCTGTTGACGCCGACGTACGTGCCGCCCTTGGACTTGGCGCCCTTGACGTCGCTCGCCGGGGCCGCACCGCCGCCGAGCGACATGTTGGCCGCGTCCTCCTTGGGCAGCTTGGCGGCGGGCTTCTTGGAGGGCTCCGGCTTGTCGCTGGGCTCGACGCTGGACGCGGCCGTGGGCTTTCCGCCCGCCTGGTCGCCCTGGTCCTTCTGGTCGTTCCCGTTGGTGAGCATCGCGACGCCGATGCCGACGACGACCACCGCGACCACGGCGACGGCGCCGATCAGCAGCCCCCGGTTGTTGGGGCCGCGGCCGCCACCGCGCGGGGCGGGGGCGGGCTGACGGGGGCCACCGCCGCCGGGCAGCGTCTCGGGGGCGGCGTAGTGGGCGTTCTGCTGTCCGTAGTGCTGGCCCTGCTGCCCGTAGCCCTGCGGCTGCTGGTTCGGGATCTGCTGGCCGTACTGGCGCTCACCGACCGCGCGGACGTGGTTGTACGAGGTGCGGGGCACCCCCGGCTGCTGCTGCCGACCGGCCGGGCCGGGGTAGCCGTACCCACCGGTGCGGGCGGAACCCGGCTGGCCCGACTGGCCGCCCTGCCCGCCCTCATCGCCCTCCGAGCGGTACAGATAGGCGAACGGGTCGTCGTTCTCCGGTGTGTCCGAGCCGTTGTTGCCGGCCGTCATCCCTGGTCACTCCCCTATGCATATGGCCATCGGCGCTCAGGTGTGCGTACGCGCCACGACAGCTCATATCAGGGCCGACAGGGCCTAAGAAGGGCGTGGGCTGTCCGGATGGCCAATATTCATGATCGGTTCACTGTCGGCGGCAGGGCCGCATCGACGCAGCGTACCCCGATCGGAGCGGGCCGGGCTGCCGCCCTTCCCGACCACGGCCCGTCCGGCCCTCACCCGGCCCGTCTGCGCTCCTTCGAACGGGACCGCTTCTCGACGTACATGCGCTGGTCGGCGGAGTGCAGAACCTCCTCGGCCGACATGCCGCAGCCCGCCCAGCCGATGCCGAAACTGGCCCCCACCCGCACCGCACGGCCGTCGACCCGGATGGGCGGCAGGATCGCGTTTCGCAGCCGGACGGCCAGGTCCTGGGCGTCCGCCCGGCCGAGCCCGTCGGCGAGGACGACGAACTCGTCACCGCCGAGCCGGGCGACGGTGTCGCCCTCCCGCACCCCGTTGGTGAGGCGGCGGGCGACCTCGATGAGCACCGCGTCACCCGCGTGGTGGCCGAACCGGTCGTTGATCGACTTGAAGCCGTCGAGGTCGCAGAAGAGGACCGCGAGCCCCTTGTGGCCGTCGTCGACGTCGTCGTCCTCGTTGGGCGCGAACGTGTGCACATGGTGGTCGAACGGGACGCCGCCCGCGGCGGGCGGGGGCGGCGAGCCGAAGCTCTCGAACTCGTCGAAGCCGAGCGGGAAGCCGTCCACGGTCAGGGTCGGCCCCGCGCCGCCGTCCGCACCCGGCAGGGCGTCCGCTCCCGGCAGGCCCTCGGCGAACTCCGCCCGGCCGCCCTGCGGCGGATGGGCGCACAGCCTGCTGCCGAGGCGGGTGCGCAGCTCGGCGCTGTTGGGCAGGCCGGTCAGCGAGTCATGGCTCGCGCGGTGGGCGAGGGCCAGCTCATGGCGTTTGCGCTCCTCGATGTCCTCGACGTGGGTGAGCAGGAAGCGCGGGCCGTCGGCGGCGTCGGCGACCACCGAGTTGCGGAGCGACACCCAGACGTACGTGCCGTCGCGGCGGGCGAGCCGCAGCTCGGAGCGGCCGCCCTCGTGGGAGGTGCGCAGCAGGGTGCCGATGTCCTCGGGGTGGACGAGGTCGGCGAACGAGTAGCGGCGCATCGCCGAGGCGGGGCGGCCCAGCAGCCGGCACAGGGCGTCGTTGGTGCGCAGCAGATGACCGTGCTGATCGCCGCCCATCTCGGCGATGGCCATGCCGCTGGGGGCGTATTCGAACGCCTGGCGGAAGGATTCCTCACTGGCCCGGAGGGCCTGCTGCTCGCGCTCCAGGCGCAGCAGGGCGCGCTGCATGTTGCCGCGCAGCCGGGCGTTTCCGATCGCAATGGCGGCATGGAAGGCGTACATCTGCAACGCCTCGCGCCCCCATGCGCCGGGGCGGCGCCCGTTGCGCGGTTTGTCGACGGACAGGACCCCGATCAGCTCCCCGCCGGAGCCGCCCGCCGCGTACAGCGGGGCGAACAGGCGGTCCATGGGGTGCCACTCGTCGGCGAAGCGGGGCGCGGGGCCGGGGGTGTGCCACTGCGGCACGTCGTCATCGTCGAGGACCCAGCCCTCGGTGTGCGGGATGAAGCGCAGGTCGCCCCAGCGGTCGCCCATCGACAGCCGGCGGTCCCAGGAGGCGCGGGACCCGACCCGTCCGGCCATCAGCGCCTCGGCGCCCGCGCTGCCGCCCACGGCGGCGACCACCAGGTCACCGTCCGGACGGACCAGATTGACGGCCGACAGCTCGTAGCCGAGCCCGGCTATGACGCCGTCGGCGACGGTCTGAAGGGTGTCGGCGAGGCTGCGGGCGGTGTTCAGGTCGGCGACCACCTGATGCAGCTGCCGCAGGGTCGCAAGGCGGATATAGGGCTCCGACTCGGCCTCCATCGCTCGCACTCCCCCGAGACCTCGACAGCAACTCCTGGCTTCCTTTGTCGTCCGATTGCCACGGCCACTGAATCACAGCGAGCTGCCCACCCGGTACACAGGGTCAACAATTACTGGCTGCTGTGACTCATGTCACAGACCGTGTTCGCGCCCCACCAGGACCGCGTGGGAGCGCTCCTACATTTTCTGAACGCAAATCCCGCAAGCGGGCCGCCTACGGCCGGAGACCTACGTCCGGAGTGGTCCGGTGGCCCGATGCGCGGGGCCGCGCGACGCGGCTAGCGTGTAGAACGTGTTCCAGACGACGCCTTCCGCCCCCGCCCCCGCCCCGACCCCGGCCGGGCCCGCCGTCCCGCATGCTGGTGGGGTGAGTGAGGA
This sequence comes from Streptomyces sp. BRA346, assembly GCF_052851135.1. NCBI lineage: Bacteria > Bacillati > Actinomycetota > Actinomycetes > Kitasatosporales > Streptomycetaceae > Streptomyces > Streptomyces sp. BRA346. The sequence goes on from NZ_JAIWIH010000030.1 coordinate 37,577, forward strand.
CGACTTCCGCAACGCCCTGTCGCGGCTCGCGGCCGGTGTGGTGCTGGTGACCGCGCACGACCCGGAAGAGGGGCCGCGCGGTGAGGACGTCGGCATGACGGCCACCGCGTTCATGTCGGTGTCACTTGACCCGCCGCTCGTGATGGTGAGCGTTCGCAACGGGTCCCGGCTGGACGAGCTGCTCGAACGACAGCCGCTCTGGGCGGTGTCGGTGCTGTCGGAGAGTCAACGGACCACAGCGGGACGATTCGCCATGAAGGGGCGCATCAGCGACCGGCTGCTGTTCGAAGACATGGCGGTGACGCACGGCGCGGAGTCGGGCGCTCCACTGGTGTCCGGGGCGCTGGCGACGCTCGAATGCCACACCGAGCAGCGGGTGACGGCCGGGGACCACACCCTGGTCGTCGGCCGGGTGCTGTCGGCGACGACGCCGAACACGGAGGGCGGGCCGCTGATGTACTTCCGCGGCCGCTACCGCACGCTCGAATAGACGGGGCCCCGCACGAGGGGGCCTCAGCCCCAGTCGCGTCCCGACCGGCCGCGCTTGGTGTCGCTCCGCTTCTTCTTCTCCCGCAGTCGGCGCTCGTTGATGCCGCGCGGGATCCGGGTCGGGCGGCGCGGCCTGGGCGGCGGCGCGCTCGCCTCCGCGAGCAGCGAGGCGAGCCGGACGGCGGCCGTCTCGCGGTTGCGCCACTGGGAACGGTGCTCGGACGCCCGTACGGTCAGCACCCCGTCGGCCAGCCGCCCGGCCAGCCGCTCCAGCGCGCGTTCCTTCCACACCTGCGGCAGCGCGTCGGTGGCGGCGAGGTCGAAGCGGAGCTCGACGGCGCTGTCACTCGTATTGACGTGCTGCCCGCCGGGGCCGGACGACCGGGAGAAACGCCACATCAGCTCCGCCTCCGGCAGGGAGACGGAACCGCGGATGACATAGGGCCCGGACATGGCTCCATGGTCACCTGCCGACCCCCGCGGCGTCATCCCGTTTTGCCGCGGCCGGGGCGCGGAGGCAGGGGCTCCGGGGACACCCATCAGGGTTTGGCAAAGAAAGTAAAGGTACCTGGAACCTGTGGGTGCCCTGATGGCGTTGTGGAGGATGACGGCGACTTCGCCCGGCGCCTATGGACGAAGCCCGCCGCCTCGAACCATCGAGACCACGAAAGGGACTCCCCATGGCTGTAAGCCTGTCCAAGGGCGGCAACGTCTCGCTCACCAAGGAGGCACCGGGCCTGACCGCCGTCACGGTCGGCCTCGGCTGGGACGTCCGCACCACCACGGGCACCGACTTCGACCTGGACGCGAGCGCCATCGCCGTCAACACCAACGGCAAGGTCTACTCCGACCAGCACTTCGTGTTCTTCAACAACAAGGCCACCCCGGACCAGAGCATCGTCCACACCGGTGACAACGTGACCGGTCAGGGCGAGGGCGACGACGAGCAGATCAACGTCAACCTGGCGGCTCTGCCCGCCGACATCGAGAAGATCGTCTTCCCGGTCTCGATCTACGACGCCGAGTCGCGCAGCCAGAACTTCGGTCAGGTGCGGAACGCGTTCATCCGTATCGTCAACCAGGCCGGTGGCACCGAGATCGCCCGCTACGACCTGAGCGAGGACGCCGCCACCGAGACCGCCATGGTCTTCGGCGAGCTGTACCGCAACGGCGCCGAGTGGAAGTTCCGCGCCGTCGGCCAGGGCTACGCCTCGGGCCTGGTCGGCATCGCGCAGGACTTCGGCGTCAACGTCTGACGTTCTTCAGCACAGCACGCGGCGAGGGCCGCCCCCGACAAGGGGGGCGGCCCTCGCCGTTTTTCATGACACGTGCGGACCAACCAGACATTTCCCCGGTATGCCTGACTGACTGAAATTTGCCCTGCTTCAATAACGAACGGTCAAATTCTTGTTACGCACCTGTCAGAACAGATCGTTCGATGACAATCTCTGCTCGACTCGCCGCGCGTCTCTTCTGACTCCGCGGTAAGTCCTTGGTTCCGCACGCACACGGCCCGGCCCACGGCCCGGCAGGCACTTCTCGCCGCGGAACCGAAGCGCGCCACTGGCACCTCACGCACCACTCCTGCTCGACCGGACGGTCCACCCACGGCTGTCCGAACCCCCTACACAGGGCCGCGATCCCGCGGCCCCTCAGCAAGGAGACCGAGTGAGACCTCACGCTTCCTCCCCCCGCAAGAAGACCATCCGCGCGGCCGCGCTCGTCGCCTCCGCCGCCATGGTCGTCATCGGCATCCAGACCGGCTCGGCCAACGCCCAGCCGGACAACTCCCGCGAGGCAGGCGCGACCGCGCTGATGCTGACCTCCGCGGAGCGCGCCGCCTCGATCAAGGCGGCGCAGGCCGATGCCTCCGCCCAGGCCGACCACCTGGGGCTCGGGGCCAAGGAGAAGCTCGTCGCACGCGACGTCATCAAGGACGCCGACGGAACCGTGCACACCCGCTACGAACGCACCTACGACGGGCTGCCCGTCCTCGGCGGCGACCTGGTCGTCCACGAGAAACCCAGCGGCGCCCGCACCGTCACCAAGGCGACCAGCGCGAAGATAGCCGTGGCCGGCACGGACGCCGCGGTGTCCTCCGCCGCCGCCTCCAAGGCCGCGCTGAAGGCCGCGACCTCGGCCGACTCCGGCGAGAAGGCCAAGTCCCCGCGCAAGGTGGTCTGGGCGGCTACGGCTAAGCCCGTACTGGCCTGGGAGACCGTCGTCACCGGCACCCAGAAGGACGGCACGCCGAGCGAGCTGCACGTCATCACCGACGCCGCCACCGGCAAGAAGCTGGCCGAGAACGAGGCCGTCCACACCGGGACCGGCACCAGCAAGTACAGCGGCACGGTGCCGCTCGGCACCACCAAGAGCGGCTCCACGTACAGCCTCACCGACGGCACCCGCGGCAACCACAAGACGTACGACCTGAACCAGGGGTCGTCGGGCACCGGCACGCTCTTCACCGACGCCGACGACGTCTGGGGCGGCGGCCGCCAGACCGCCGGGGTCGACGCGCACTACGGCGCCGCCGAGACCTGGGACTTCTACAAGGAGGTCCTGGGCCGCAACGGCATCAAGAACAACGGCGTGGGCTCGTACTCCCGCGTCCACTACGGCAACAACTACGTCAACGCGTTCTGGCAGGACTCCTGCTTCTGCATGACGTACGGCGACGGCTCGGGCAACGCCAACGCGCTCACCTCGATCGACGTGGCCGCCCACGAGATGACCCACGGCGTCACCGCCGCCACCGCCAAGCTCAACTACAGCGGCGAGTCCGGCGGCCTCAACGAGGCCACCTCCGACATCTTCGCGAGCGCCGTGGAGTTCTACTCGGGCAACTCCTCCGACGTGGGCGACTACCTCATCGGCGAGAAGATCAACATCAACGGCGACGGCACCCCGCTGCGCTACCAGGACAAGCCCAGCAAGGACGGCGCGTCCCGCGACTACTGGTCCTCGAGCCTCGGCAGCATCGACGTCCACTACTCGTCCGGGCCCGCCAACCACTTCTACTACCTGCTGTCCGAGGGCAGCGGCGCGAAGACCATCAACGGCGTGAGCTACAACAGCCCGACGTACGACGGCTCGACGGTCACCGGCATCGGCCGGGACAAGGCCACCAAGATCTGGTACAAGGCCCTGACCACGTACCTGACCTCCACCAGCAAGTACGCCCAGGCCCGCACCGCCACCCTCAGTGCCGCCACCGACCTCTACGGGGCGAACAGCACCGAGTACAAGGCCGTCGCCGCCGCCTGGACCGCGATCAACGTGAAGTAGAGATCAGCGTGAAGTGAAGACCACCGCGAAGTGAAGCGGAACGGGCCGCACCGGGGATTGCGGTGCGGCCCGATGCGGTCCCCCGGAGTTCCTGTCACAGCCGCTGATCGGCCCTTACGCTGCTCCCATGACTCAACACGTACGCGGCGTGGTGGCCCCCGGCAGAGGCGAGCAGGTCCGGATCGAGACGATCGTGGTGCCGGACCCCGGCCCGGGCGAGGCGGTGGTGAAGGTCCAGGCGTGCGGCGTCTGCCACACCGATCTGCACTACCGGGAAGGCGGCATCAACGACGACTTCCCGTTCCTCCTCGGGCACGAGGCGGCGGGCGTCGTGGAGTCCGTCGGCGACGGCGTCACCGAGGTGGCCCCCGGCGACTACGTGATCCTCAACTGGCGCGCGGTCTGCGGCCAGTGCCGGGCCTGCCGCCGCGGCCGCCCCTGGTACTGCTTCGCCACCCACAACGCGTCCCAGCCCATGACGCTCACCGACGGCACCGCCCTGACCCCGGCCCTCGGCATCGGCGCGTTCGCCGAGAAGACGCTGGTCGCGGCGGGCCAGTGCACCAAGGTCGACCCGTCCGCCTCCCCGGCCGCCGCCGGGCTGCTCGGCTGCGGGGTGATGGCGGGGATCGGCGCCGCCATCAACACCGGCAACGTCGGACGCGGCGACGCGGTCGCGGTCATCGGCTGCGGCGGAGTCGGCGGCGCCTCGATCGCCGGATCCCGGCTCGCCGGTGCCGCGAAGATCATCGCGGTGGACGTGGACGACCGGAAGCTGGAGCAGGCCCGCTCCCTCGGCGCCACCCACACCGTCAACGGCAAGACCACCGACGTCGTCGAGGCCATCCGCGAGCTGACCGACGGCAACGGCGCGGACGTGGTGATCGAGGCGGTCGGCCGCCCCGAGACGTACCGGCAGGCCTTCTACGCCCGCGACCTGGCCGGCACCGTCGTCCTGGTCGGCGTGCCCACCCCGGAGATGAAGCTCGAACTGCCGCTCATCGACGTCTTCGGACGCGGCGGCGCCCTCAAGTCCTCCTGGTACGGGGACTGTCTGCCGTCCCGCGACTTCCCCCTGCTGATCGACCTCTACCAGCAGGGACGGCTCGACCTGGACGCCTTCGTCAGCGAGACCATCGGGCTCGACGACATCGAGGCGGCGTTCGAGAAGATGCACCGCGGCGACGTCCTGCGCTCGGTGGTGATGCTCTGATGACCTCTGGTGGTGACGCCGCGATGACCCCTCCGCCCGTCCGCATCGACCACCTGGTCACCTCCGGCACCTTCTCGCTGGACGGCGGCACCTGGGACGTCGACAACAACGTCTGGCTCATCGGCGACGACCACGAGGTGTACGTCATCGACGCCGCCCACGACGCGGACGCGATCGTCGAGGCCATCGGCGACCGCCGACTGCTCGGGGTCATCTGTACGCACGGGCACGACGACCACATCGACGCGGCCCCGGACGTCGCCGACCGCACCGGCGCCCCGATCCTGCTGCACCCGGACGACGAGGTGCTGTGGCGGATGCGCCACCCCGACCGCGCCCCGGACAAGCCGCTGGCCGACGGCGACGTGCTCACCGTCGGCGGTACGCAGCTGCGCGTCCTGCACACCCCCGGCCACTCCCCCGGCGCGGTCTGCCTGCACGCCCCCGCCCTGACCACCGTGTTCTCCGGGGACACCCTCTTCCAGGGCGGACCGGGCGCCACCGGGCGCTCGTACTCCTCGTTCGAGACGATCATCGAGTCCATCCGGGAGCGGCTGTTCGCCCTGCCGCCGCAGACCGTCGTCCGCACCGGGCACGGCGACCCGACGCTGATCGCGGACGAGGCGCCGCACCTGGAGGAGTGGATCGCGCGCGGGCACTGAGGCGCCGGTACGTAAGGCGCTGGTGCTGAGCTGCCGACGCCGCGCTGCTGGTGCTGGTGCTGGTGCTGGTGCGTAGGGTGCCGGGCCCGCCCCGGCGCCCTACCCGCCTGTCCCCCAAGCCCCCCATGACACCATCAACCCCGTGATCGACCTGGGCTACTCCCTCTCCCGCCGCTTCCCGGACCCGCCGCAGACGGACTACCGGAGCGCGGATGTGCACGCGCTGCGCCACGATCTGTTCTGCGGCGACGTCTATCTCGCCGACACCGTGGCCGACCGTGAACTGTCCACAGCCTGGGGATGGGTTCCGGTGCTCGACTTCGCATGGGCGCTGTGCGACATCGTGGAACGGCTGGACCGCGACCCGCGCGGCAGCCGGTCCGCCCGGGCCATCCACGAGGAGCTGGACTTCACCGAATCGGCCGACCGCATGCTCTTCGAGCGCCGCTTCGGCTGGGTCGACATCACCGCCGACTGGGTGCCGCTCGAAGAGGCACCGCTGACCTTCCAGCACTCCGCGCTGCGCCGCGAGGCCCGCGACTTCCTCCAGGATCTGATCGCCGACCTCGTCGACCTGCACGAGGGGCTGGGCGACAACCCGGTGGTCTGGGACCTCCAGGCCCGTTTCCCCCGCGTCTGACGCCTTGACTTCAACCTTGGTTGAAGTCGGAGGCTGACGGCATGGTCGCGCACCACCACAGCACGGTGCGCCTCACCGTTCGGGAGACGCCATGCACGCCGTCCGCCTGCACGCCTTCGGCCCCGCCGAGAACCTGACGTACGAGAAGACCGACGACCCCGAGCCCGGCCCCGGCCAGGTACGCATCGCGGTCGCCGCCGCCGGGGTGCACCTGCTGGACACCGCGCTGCGCGAGGGCCAGACCACCGCCGTCCACCCCGCCCCCGATCTGCCCACCATCCCCGGCCGCGAGGTCGCGGGCACCGTGGAGGCCCTGGGCGAGGGCACCGACCCGGCGTGGCTCGGCAGACGCGTCGTCGCCCACCTCGGCATGGTCCCGGGCGGCTACGCCGAACTGGCCGTGGCCCCCGCCGCCAAGCTGCACGCCCTCCCGGAATCGCTGGACGCGGCACAGGGCGTCGCCATGATCGGTACGGGGCGTACGGCCATGGGCATCCTCCAGTTCGCGGAGCTGACCGCCGACGACGTGGCCCTGGTGACCTCGGCGGCGGGCGGCATCGGCCAGCTCGTCGTCCAGTACGCGAAGCACGCGGGCGCCACGGTCGTGGGGCTCGCGGGCGGCCCGGCGAAGCTGGCGCGCGTCCGTGAGTTGGGCGCGGATCTCGCCGTCGACTACGACGCCCCGGACTGGCCACGGCAGGTCCGCACCGCACTGGGCCCGTCCCGTAACCCCACCATCCTCTTCGACGGGGTCGGCGGCGGGCCGGGCCGCGCGGCCGTGGACCTGCTCGGTCCCGGCGGCCGCCATCTCGTCTTCGGCTGGTCCGCGGGCGGGCCGCACAGCGGCGGACCGCTGGAGTTCGCCGAAGGGGAGCCGGCAGCGCGCGGCATCACCTCGCGGTCCGTCCTCGGCCAGCCGATGCTGGAGAAGGCCGGCGGCCCGGACCCGATGCGCACCCTGGAGGAGCGCGCGATGGCGGAGGCGGCGAGCGGCCGCCTCGTACCCTCCGTGCACCGCTTCCCCCTCGCCGAGACGGCCGCGGCGCACCGGGCGCTGGAGACGCGGGCGACGATGGGGAAGGTCGTACTGATCCCCTGAGCCCCGCCGCTCACGCGGCCCCCGCTACTTCGGCACGCTGGCCCCGACGTCATCCAGCACCGCGTCCGTCACCAGCCCGGTGTCCTCCAACACCGTCATGTGGTCCATCACGGTGTCGTTGGTCTCCTGGGCCAGCCGCCGGATCATATGGTTCTTGGTGGCGGCGCGGACCTCGCCGATGGTGATGAAGATCTTCCCGTGCGAGGCGCGCAGCAGATCCACGAAGAGCTGGTCGAACTTCTCGCCGTCGGCGGCCTTCAACTGCTCGACCCACTCCTGCTGTTCGGCCGATGCTTCGTCCGGTATGGGCGAGGACAGCGCCTTCGCGTCCTCGCGCACCAGCTGGTCGAGCTTGCTGTGCCCGTCGAGCAGATGCGTCCCGGCCCGCTTGATCGCCTCGCTCGACGCCTGGGTCTGCGCCATCCGCCCGGCCGGGATCTCCCACAGCCCGGCCTGGCGGACCTTGACCAGGAACGTCTTGTCCAGCTCGCTCAGCGGCCCCGAATTGGCGGCATCCCCTCCCGACGCGGCCGCCGCCCCGGCCCCCATCCCGCCGTGCGCGGACGGCATACCGCTGTCCGTCACCGACTGGCTCCCCCCGTCATCCGCCTGGGAGACCCAGATCCCCGCCCCCGCGACCACCGCCGCCAAGGCGGCCCCGACGGCGATCATGCGGCTGCGGTTCGACGCTGCGCCGTGACTGCTGCGCCCATGAGTGGTCATCGTGCCTCCTGGTGGGGGTGCTGGAGTACGCGAAACACTAAACTTTGCCTGTCGCAAAAAAATGCGTTCGTCAGGAGTGCACAAAAGCACCCACCCCGCCCTGCGATTCCCCCTACACTCCCCGCCCGCACGGCATTTCGCCCGGGAGCGCAGGGCCAAGCGAAATTGACCTGACGCCACCACGTTCGCGGCTTACGGTCACCCCGTGAAACACCTGCGCACCACGGCGGTCGACCTCGTCCTCGGAGAACAGTCGACCCATGAGCTGCCCATGCTCGCCGCCGAAGCCCTAGCCCGCGGCGTGGACAGCCCGGCCCTCCGTACCCTGGCCGGGCTGTCCCGCACCGACGCGTCCCGCGAACTCTTCTGGCAGGCCATGGCGGAACTCGGCTTCCCCCGGCCCCACCCGGAGACCGCCTGGCGCTACCGCATGCGCTGGGCCGCGCAGTCCCTGCTCCGGGGGGACCTCTCCCCGTACGACGCGAGCGACGAGATCTACTGGTGCGCCTCCCACCTTGAGCGGTCACCCCACGCCACGAGCGTCACCGACCGCTTCCTCGGACTCCAGCTCGCCTGGGAGGAGCTCCGGGGCCAAGCGCCCGCCGTCGAACAGGAGATGCGCGAGGCGGCTACCGCCCTACTGCGGGCGTCTCCCGAAGCGCCGCGTCCATGATCTGCCGCATCTCGGCCAGCGCCGACCCCAGCGCCTCCCGGTCCGTCGCCTCCTCGGCCACGACCTCCAACTCCCGCAGCCGCGCGGCCCGGGCCGGATAGCGCTGAATGGCGACGAACTCGCCCCACCACTGGAGGAACGTACGCAGCGGAGCGATCGTGCCGTTCCGCGCGGCCTGCTCGACCGCCCGGTCCAGATGCTCGACGAAGGCGGGCAGCTCCCCGGGCGCGATCTGGGCGACCGCCGCCCGCAGCGCCGACGGAGTGAGGACCGGCATCGGGATCAGGGGCCCGTCGTGGGCGGAGGACTGCTCGGTCATCACTACAGCTCCTGACACTCCATCACGCAAACGTGCGCCGCGAGCCTACGCCCGTGTCCCGCCCGCCATGCGGCCCTGACCTTTATTGATCGTTACCTCACGCCCCCAAAGCGGAAATTGAACACTCCAGACGGCCTTTGCCCGCCTCACGAGCCGCTGAGTGAGTGAAGCGTCGGAGAACACTGCGCGGCGTACCCAGGAGGCTTTCCGGAACGACGCCTCCACCCTGCCCGAATTGCCGCCGTCTGTCCGGACTGGGCAGGGCGCAAGGGACGTAGCGTGAACCGCCCGTGGCCGTCGCGCCCAAGGTCGCGCCCAGGTTCCGTCGGTTCCCCTCGTTCCCCTCGTGAGGATGACGCAGGTCTGATGCAGGTCAGGTTTCAGCAGCCGCTTCCCCCGGCCGTCGAATCGCACGGAGGCGGCGCTCACGGCGGCGTCGCCGTAGCCGAGCCACCGCCGCGGACGGCCCCGCCCCGGAAGCTCGTGACCGCCCGGCGGGCCCGCCGGGCCCGGCCCCGGCTGTACGTCATCGACGGCATCCGCCTGGTCGCCGCCCTCATGGTGGCCCTGCACCACTACGCCGGCACCAACCGCGCCAACCAGCCGGACAATGCGATCTGGGACCGCCCGGCCTCCGAGATCATGCCCACGCTGTTCCACTTCGCGTCCTTCGGCTGGATCGGCGTGGAGATCTTCTTCGTGATCAGCGGCTTCGTCATCTGCATGTCGTGCTGGGGCCGCACCCCGAAGGACTTCTTCGTCTCCCGCGTGATCCGCCTCTACCCCGCGTACTGGGTCGGCGTGGCCTTCACCACGGCCAGCATGATCGCCCTGCCGGGCGTCTGGGAACGACCCCCGGGGCGGGACATCCTGCTCAACTTCACCATGCTCCAGTCGGGTTCCAACGTCCCCGACGTCGACCTCGTCTACTGGACCCTCTGGTCGGAGCTGCGCTTCTACCTGCTCTTCATGGTCGTGGTCGCCATGGGCCTGACGTACCGCAGGGTCGTCGTCTTCTGCTGCGTATGGGGCGCGGCCGCGATGCTGGCCCCCGTGTCCAAGTTCCCGCTCCTGGTCCTGGCGGCCGACCCGAGCGGCGCCTGGTACTTCATCGCGGGCCTCGCCCTCTACCTCATGCACCGCTTCGGCCAGGACCTGCTGCTCTGGGGCATCCTCGCCATGGCGTGGCTGATGGCCCAGCGCGAGCTGGCGCTGCGGGTCGCGTACGAAGACGTCTCCAGCTGGCGCGGCGCCGTCCTGATCTTCACGGTGTTCCTGCTCGTCATGGTGGCCGTCGCACTCGGCTACACCGACCGCATCCGCTGGAAGTGGCTGGTCACCGCGGGCTGCCTGACCTACCCGCTCTACCTGATGCACTACGTCGCGGGCGTGTCGCTGATCAGCCGCCTCCACGACACCACGGATCCCCGGCTGCTCCTCGTCCTCGTCGTCTCCGGCTTCCTGGCCCTGAGCTGGCTGGTGCACCGCTTCGTGGAACGCCCGGCGGCCCGCCTCCTCAAGCGCGGCCTGGAGTCCTCCTTCACCCGACTCCGCACGTTCGGCCGCGCGGCCTGACCCGACTCAGCGACGCAACAGATCGATCACCCCGGCCGTGCCCTCCTCCCCGTGCCCCGCGGCGAGACGCCGCTCCATGAGCGCCATGAAGGGTGTGAGCAACTCCGCGCTGATGCCCTGCTCCTCGGCGGTACGCAGCAGCGTCCCGTTGCCCTCGACCATCATGGCGAGGTTCGACGTCACGCCGAGGGTGTAGTCGCCGCTCTCCAACTGCGCGGCAACCCCGTACGCGTACGGAGCCATGGCCGTAAGCCACCCAACCATCAGCCCCGCGAACTCCTTCGGAGCGACGTCCGTCCCGCGCATCAGCGCGAAGGCATGCGACACCCCGGCGAACATGCCGGTCATGCCGCTCAGCAGCGCCACATCATGCAGCGCGGCCAACCCAGCGTCCTCACCGACATACCGGGCACTCGCCGGGACGGCCAGCGTCTCGCGGTGCGCCGCGAACAGCTCCGGCGACCCGCTGTAGAAGACGTACGCACCGGAATCCGGAACCCCGATCATCGGCGGAACGGCCATGATCCCGCCGCCCACATACCGCGCCCCGCGCGCGCCCGCCCACTCCGCCCGCTCACGGGCCTCCCCGGGGGTGCTCGTGGTGACGTTGACCAGGTCCTTGCCCGTCAGATCGACGTCGTCCAGCACCTCCCCGACCGAGGCGTCATCGAGCAGGCACACCACCACAAGCCCACTGGCCGCCACCGCCTCGGTGACCGCCCCCGCAACCGTCGCCCCCTCGCCGACCAGCGCCTCGGCCCGCCCTGCGGTGCGGTTCCACACCGTCACCTCGTACCCCGAGGCGAGCCAAGAACGAGCGATGGCGGCACCCATGGCACCAAGCCCGAGTACGGAAACTTTCTTCGCGTCATGTCCCATGCCGCAAAGACTCGTCGCTGAACGCCAAGACGCTCAAGTACCCACTTTTAAGTGGGTAGGCACCCCTGAGGTCGGCCACGTCTGCGGAATCGACACGGCGATGGACGTGATCGACCCGGCACCGACTCACGGCGTCCGCACCCCGCGGTCGGCATCCGCTCGTGTCCGCGTGGCGGAGGCGAGGAGGGCCAACTTGTCGCCGCTGTCGGTGCCGGGGGCCGGGTGGTGGATGACGAGCACCTGGCCGGGCGCGGCGCTGACACCCAGCCGCTCGACCTTCAGCTGGAGGGCACCGACCTGGGGATGGTCGAGGCGCATGGACGCCCCCGCGCACGTTCGTACGTCGTGCCGGGCCCAGAGGCGACTGAAGCGGGGGCTGGCGAGGGAGAGCTCGCCGACGAGCTCGATGAAGCGGGGGTCGTCCAAATCGGTGCCGACGGACTCGCGGAAACCGGCGACCAGATCCACGGTCGCGCTCTCCCAGCCCGGGTAGAGCGCGTGCTCGGCGGGGTCGAGGAACAGGTCGCGCAGGCGGTTGGCTCCCACCGCGACCCGCGGCGACAGGGCGGTGGCCAAGGCGTTGGCGGCGAGCACGTCGAAGTAGCGGCCCTCGACGTGTGCGGGGAGCGGGAGCGTGGCGACGAGCTGGGCGATGCCCGCCGGGACGGTCTCCCGCCGGGGCCGCCGCCGGGGCCGTCGGGGTTTGGCGGCACCGAGGCGCAACAGGTGCGCCGTCGCCTCGTCGTCGAGCCGCAGCACGCGGGCGAGGGATTCGAGGACCTGCACGGAGGGGTTGCGGTCGCGGCCCTGCTCCAGGCGCAGGTAGTAGTCGGCGCTGATGCCCGCGAGCATCGCGACCTCTTCCCGGCGCAGCCCCGGCACGCGCCGTAGCCCCACGGCGGGAATGCCGACCTGCTCCGGGGTGACGAGCTCGCGGCGGGCGCGTACGTAATCGCCCAGCAGGTTCGGTTCGTCGCTCATGCGTCGACGGTAATCGCGCCGTCGCGCACGTGCCTGGTCCTGCCACCCCCAGGATCGCGGGGACTCTGGCACGGCCGGGCCCCGAGCGGCAGCGTGATCGTCACCGACGACGAGACGAGGAGCGTGACAACCATGTCAACGTATCTACTGGTACACGGCGCCTGGCACAGCGGACAGTGCTGGGAACGCGTGGTCCCGCTCCTCGCCTCGGCCGGACACCGCGCGCTCGCGCCATCCCTCACCGGCCACGGCGACCGGGCGCATCTGCTCAGCCGCGACGTAGGGCTCGACACCCACGTCGACGACATCGTCAGGCTGATCACCGACGAGAACCTCACCGACGTGATCCTCGTGGGCCACAGCTACGCCGGTCTGGTCATCTCCTCCGCGGCCAACCGCATCCCGGACCGGATCGCGCACCTGGTCTACCTCGACGCGATGGTCCCGCAGGACGGCGAGAGCGCGGCCGACGTCATGCCCATAACCCAGGACCTGATCGACGGCGCCCTCCGGTCCGAGAGCGGCTGGCGCGTCCCACCCCTGCTCGAAATGGAGCCGCTCACGGGCCTGTTCGGGGTCACCGACCCGGCAGACGCCGCCTGGCTCCGCACGACCCTGTCGGACCAGTCGGTCCGCTGCCTCCAGCAACCGGTCCGCCTGGACAACCCGGCCGTGAACACCATCCCCCGGGCCCACATCCACTGCGTGGTCGGCGAGCCCAAGGGCTGGCCCCGCCGCCCCGTCCCCCCGATCCAGCCCAACGGCACCCCGTCCCAGGTCTGGCAACTGCCGACCGGCCACGACTGCATGATCACCATGCCGAGCGAACTGACCGACCTACTCCTCAAGCTCGGCTGACGTCCGCCGTGGACAACGGGTGCCCCGGACGGGAAGCTTCCAGGGCCAACGGAGTACACGGAGGCCCGGCACAAGGCCCTTCCTCACCGAAGAGGTCGATTCAGTGCTCGCCGAGGCCCCATACGGTCCACAGCGAGCACAGCTAGGTTGTCGTGAAGGCGCCGGGGTCTCTCGGCAGACGCAGCCGACGCATCTGCGCGGGAGGAGGTCGCGACCGGATCTGCGGATACCGAAGTCACGGTCGCGCCCGCCTCGCTGACAGCCTGGATGGCTGTCTGCTCGGGCTCCAGGCCGGCGAGGGCTTTCACCGCGTCAGTCGAGCGGCAACACCATCGCGTCGTACAACGGGGCGTCGGGGAACGGCATCACCTCACCGAGCCACCGGTAGCCCCACTCCTCGTACCTGGCACGAACCCGCGGGTGAGCCTGCTCAACAAGCAAGGTCACCCGCTCCTCGTTCCGCGGGCGCAACAGCTCGTCGTGGATCCGTTTCGCTGCCCCGGTTCCGCGGACGGTCTCGACCACCATCAGCTCCGATAGCGCGAACGTACGGCTCCCCGTCTCCAACACAGCTTCGTCCGGCACCGATGTCCGTAGCCCACTCCACCAACGCGTACCTGGCTGCAACGTGCAGCCGAACGCAAACCCGACCGGTGTACCATACGCATAGCCGACTGCTGCTCCGAATCCGGGAACTTCCGTGTTCCATCCCAGGCGTTCATCGAAGCGGTGCACGCTGTGGAACTCTTCGCCCAGCCGGTCGGCGTAGATATCGGCGTACACCGACAGCAGTTCTGAGTGGATCTCCGCGAGTCCAGGAGCGTCACGGCACTCGACCATCACGTCCTTCATGTCACCCCTCCATGTGCCGCGTCTGCTGTAAGAAGTCTGCTGCTGCCGATACGCGTTGGTGTCGGCCGATCGCGCGTCGCAGGTCCGCAAACCTGTCGCGTACTCGTTCGCTTTGGACCCGGTTGTTCATGGAGGAAGCGCGGGTAGCCTCCGCAACGGCTTCTTCCACTTCCCCGCTGTCGAGAAGGGCCTGAGCACGCTGGACCGTGTAGTAGAAGCGGTTTCGTTCAAAGCGCGGTTCCAGCATGTCCAATGCGCAAGCGGTGAGCTGTTGTGCTCGGCGATGCTGACCGAGGGCCTGGTGAGCCGCGCCCGCCAGCCCGGCCAGTTCGGCCGTGGTGAGGAATGCCAGCCACGCCTCCGGCTGGCCCGAAGCACGGTCGTACGTGGTTTCGGCACGGGCTAACGAGCGCTCGGCCCGGGAGCGTTCGCCGACCCGTGCGTGTCCGACCGCCTGGCGGCAGTGAAGCAGCGTCATGAGCCACAGATCTCGCTTGGCCTGCCGGGTTTCCACTGCGGCACGGCCGATACGTACCGCCTCCTGGTCACGACCGAGCAGGCGGGCTTGCATCGCCAGATTTGACCAGACTCGGGCCTGAAGGGCGCCGTCCCTGGCGAGAATCGCGGCCTGTAACGCCTCGTTGTAGAGGGTGGTCGCCTCTCGCTGGTGGCCCGCGTCGTACGCGAACCAGCCCGCTGACGCGGCCAGATCGCCGACGGCGGCGTAGAGCTGCATCTCAACGCGTTCGCCATAGCTACAGCGGTTCACGGCGTCACGCACTCGGTGGAGGGCTTCCGTGGCGACGGTGTGGAGTGCGCCTCCTCCGAGGGCGTGGTCGTGCGTATAGAGGGCCGGGACGATCCGACGAATGCGGTCGACGTCCGTGCTCCCCAGCCGTCCGGCTGCGGGGATGGCGTCCAGGCCGACGGCAGCGGCCAGTCCGGCCGTGATGAACTCTCTGCGCCGCACGGGTCGCACCTCCTTCACGGGAGCCGATCGCTGCGGAGGAGAAGGGACACGCGAAGACTTGCCTCGCGGTACGAAACCCATCGCCTCGGGGCTGCGGCCGAAGATCTCTTGTAGCGGGAGAAGGTACTGCGCCCAGGGCCACTGCACGTCGCCCGCGACCCAGCGGCGGACATGACGGTCGGTGCACGTCCTCGGCTTGCCGAGCAGGGCTTCTGCGATCCGGTTGACCTCGTCGGCCAGCTGCTCGTGGGTGTAGCCGAACTCCAGCAGCAGCGCCTCCAGCCTGGTGTTCCGCTGTTTCGGCATACGGCAGTCTCCCCTGCGCCTGCGGGCTCTGACGGTAGATCTGCCCGGACCTACCCTCCAGGTAAAACTGTCCTGTTCCGCGGACGGTAACTGCCTGGGTTGTGACCTGATGGCTCACAGGGCGCTTCCGGTTACCTCGGAGCATGAACCCAGCACTGGCGGTTCCCTTCCGAGATGGGCAGCCGCGATGACGACGACCAGAGCCCTGCCGTGGACGCCCCCGGGTGGCGGCGACGTTGAGATGATCGAGGTCGGTGAGTACTGGGACGTCGTACGCGCCCCCGCCGACATCGGCGAACGCGCACTCGCGTTACTCGGCGAGGAGACCGGCGCCGTCATCGCCGACTACGGGCTCATGTACTGGCTCATCCCCGCGGGCCACGCCCAGACCTGGCAGCGCCTGCGGCAGGAGATCCACGCCCTCGGCGCCGACCGCGCCGGAGTCACCTACGTCGGCGTACCTCCGGCCGCACACACCACCGGCCCCCGCCTCCACTGGCAGATCCCGATCGGCCCCGACCGGTACCTGACCGACGCCGACCGGCTGCGCGAGGCCCTGTCACGAGCCGTCTCCGAGCCCACCGAGGGGGCGACGGCCCGATGATGCCCCAGGTCTGCGCCCGCTGCGACAAGACCACCAGCACCCCGGTCGTGGTCGCCATCGAGCACGGCTCCAGCGTCGGCGGCCGCACCCTGTACGCCTGCCCCCGCTGCGCACCCACCTTCCCCAAGCAGCGCGATCCGTTCGAGCAGAGCCTCCCGGACCGCCACGGCCCCGACCAGGCGCCCACGCGGGAGTCCCGTCGACACCGCTCTGGTCCATCCGGGGAGACGGCATCGTGAGCGACTACAGCGAGTACCAGGACAAGGCGAACGGCGCAGGTAAGGGGAAGCACGGCAAGAACAACAACGCCAGGAAGCACCGTGAGCCGCCTCCGTGTAGCGATCAGGGCATGGCGCGAGGGTCGAGCGGTTGCATGGTCGCGGCCTTACCGGTCGCTACGCTCTGAGCACTGATGGCGGTGGTTCTCACCTGGACGCGGAAGCGGTAGACGACCATGAAGATCAGGACCGTTGGGGCATGCCGACGACCGGAGTGCGTGGGCACTGAACCGCACGAGGACGACGAGGGCACCCGCTTCTTCGGGGTACCGGCGTGGGTGATCTGCCTGGTGGCCTGCGCGGCAATGCCGGTCGCGCTGCTCTCCTATACGTACGCCAGCCGCTGAGGATCAGCCCAGGTCACGATTGGGCGCCGTCGCCCGCGTCACCACATGAAGCCAACTCCCGTTCGCCGACGGGATGTCCGTCATGTCACCGTCACAGGCGACGGACCGGGCCAAGGAACCTCACACGGCCGCCCCGGCACCGGGCCGCGGCTCGGCGGTGAGCTTGGCCTGCTTGTCCGCCACGGCCCCACTGGGTCGGCCAGTCCGTTGACCTCGTCGAAGGCGGCGATCAGCTCGTCCAGAGCAGGGCCGCCGGGCTGGGAGTCGCGATCACCGGGCATGGGCCCGGCATCGCGTCCGGGCTGATGGCCGCCGTAGATGTCGGAAGCCCCGGACGGGCGACCGTCCGGGGCTTCCTCCCTGCTCAGACACAGAGCCGACTGTCGGGTTCGAACCGACGACCTGCTTTTACAGGTTCGGGCTCGGCACCCCGTCCAGGTTCCGCCTACGCCTTGACACGGAAGTAGCCATAGAGGCAGACCCGTTCCGAGCCCTTCACCAGGCACACGTCGAGCGTGTACGGACTGCCTTCGATGAGGTTTCCGGTCTGCCACGGGGTTGTGTAGGGGGACGAGTGTCCCCGCGTGGAAGCCTCGCGGACCAGCCACCCGGGCTCCGAGACGGTCCCCTCGACGCCCCACCCGTCGGCCGCGTCGTCCTTCGCCCGCAGCGCGTCTCCGGGGTCGTTCCCCTCCGGGTCCGCGTTCCAGTTCACATATCCGGCGTAGTCGCCGTCGGCGTAGAGGTAGACGACCACCGATTTCCCCGACTGATACCAGCTCGACTGGTAGGTGAGCTTGGGTGCTGCCACTGCGGTGCCCGAACCAGTCCCGAGAGAGACGCCGACCATCACGGCGGTCGCCGACAGCAGGGTGGCTAACCGCTTGCTCCAGTTGGACATTTAAAGCCCTTCCGCATCAGAGCGATCAAAGTAGGTCATGATCTTAGACCTCCATGGTCACCTTGGCGACATGTCCGCAAGGGGCAATGGCCCCTCCGCGCACGAGCACAGCAAGCCGACCAGGCTGCTACCGCTGACGGTCTCACGGCGGTCGATCATTGGGCGGACGTGAGAGGTGATGTCCGCCGGGACAGCGAACGCCCCGGACGGGAGGCCGCCCGGGGCGTTGTCCGCGCTCAGACACAGAGCCGACTGTCGGGTTCGAACCGACGACCTTCGCTTTACAAGAGCGGTGCTCTACCAGCTGAGCTAAGTCGGCGTCCCCAGCAGTGTACCCACCACACCGGGGTGCTCCGTTCGAAAATAGTGGTGTCCGGAGTAGAGACAGGGCGGGGGTGGGCGGTATAGCGTCACGCCAATCCACGTGCAGTGGACTAGACCCCTACCTTTACTCGGATCGTCCGGCACGTTCCTGCCGGTGAAGGGACCAGATCACCATGGCTACGGTCACGTATGACAAGGCGACCCGGATCTACCCGGGCACCGAAAAGCCCGCCGTCGACCAGCTCGACATCGGCATCGAAGACGGCGAGTTCCTCGTTCTGGTCGGCCCCTCGGGCTGTGGGAAGTCCACGTCGCTGCGGATGCTGGCGGGGCTGGAGGACGTCAACGGCGGGGCGATCCGGATCGGCGACCGCGATGTGACGCACCTGCCGCCGAAGGACCGGGACATCGCGATGGTGTTCCAGAACTACGCGCTGTACCCGCACATGACCGTCGCGCAGAACATGGGCTTCGCGCTCAAGATCGCCGGGGTCAACAAGACCGAGATCCGGCAGAAGGTCGAGGACGCGGCGAAGATCCTGGACCTCACCGAGTACCTGGAGCGCAAGCCGAAGGCGCTGTCCGGTGGTCAGCGGCAGCGGGTGGCGATGGGGCGGGCCATCGTGCGGGAGCCGCAGGTGTTCCTGATGGACGAGCCGCTGTCGAACCTGGACGCCAAGCTGCGCGTGCAGACCCGTACGCAGATCGCGAGCCTCCAGCGGCGGCTGGGGATCACGACGGTGTACGTCACCCACGACCAGGTCGAGGCCATGACCATGGGCGACCGGGTGGCCGTCCTCAAGGACGGGCTGCTCCAGCAGGTCGACACCCCGCGGAACATGTACGACCGGCCGGCGAACCTCTTCGTGGCGGGCTTCATCGGGTCGCCCGCGATGAACCTGGTCGAGGTGCCGATCACCGACGGCGGTGTGAAGTTCGGCAACAGCGTGGTCCCGGTGAACCGGGAGGCGCTGGGCGCCGCGGCCGACAAGGGCGACCGTACGGTCACCGTGGGTGTCCGGCCCGAGCACTTCGACGTGGTGGAGGCGAACGGCGGGGCGGCGAAGTCGCTGTCCAAGGCCTCCGACGACGCCCCGGCCGGTCTCGCGATCACCGTCAACGTGGTCGAGGAGACGGGCGCGGACGCGTACGTCTTCGGTTCGGCCGAGGTCGGCGGCGAGAGCAAGGACCTGGTGATCCGGGTCGGCAGCCGCCAGGTGCCGGAGAAGGGCGCGCAGCTGCACGTCGTGCCGCAGCCGGGCGAGGCCCACGTCTTCTCCACCTCTACGGGGGAGCGGCTCAGCGACTGACGTCCGTAAGGCGAGGCGCCGTTTCCCGTATCGCGGGGGCGGCGCCTCGCTCTTGTCCGCGGCCACCCGCTGTCGCGTTGTGGTGTTGTCGATAAATTCCTCGACATTCCGGTCTTTTCGATTCCGTTCGTCAACGCCCCCGCGCGCAAGAACGGGTTTCCATCACCCGGGTTGGTGACTCAATGTCGCCAAATCATCGCTCCTCGCTACGATCCCTCCCGTGAACACCGTAGCCCGCCGTATCGGCAGAAGCCTCGCGCTCGTCCTCCCCGTCGTGCTCGTCCTCTCCGGTACGCTCGCCGTCACCCGCGTCCCGTGGGCCTCGCCGAGCGCCGAGTCGCAGATCCTCACCGCGTCCTCCGACCGCGCCTCCACCCGCGCCGTGCACCGTGCCCCGCACGAGCTGCTGCGCGACCGGCTGCTCGCGGAGTTGCAGGAGAAGGACCCGGGGGTGGCGCTCACCCACCTCCAGGTCGCCACGAACGAACGGCCGTCGCTGGCCCGGCACTGCGCGGACATCGCCCGTGCGCTCGGCCGTGCCGCGGTCGCCAAGTACGGGGGGACGAACCAGGCCCAGGCGTACGCCCGTCCCGTCTGCGACACCTCGTTCGCGTCCGGCATCACCCAGGCGTACCGCTGATCACGTCCGGCCCCCACTGCCCGTACGGTCACCGCGCCAGCGCATATGGTGCGATCCATGACCGATGACCTCCACAGGCCCGGGCACCACGCTCACCATCCGCATGCCCCGCGCCCCACACAGGCCGTCGTCCTGGCCGGAGGCCAGGGCTCGCGGCTGCGTCCGTACACCGACGACCGCCCCAAGCCGATGGTCGAGATCCCGGGTACCGGGACCCCGATCATCGGCCATCAGCTGGCCTGGCTGGCCGCCGAGGGGGTCACCGACGCGGTCGTCTCCTGCGGTCATCTCGCCGCCGTCCTCCAGGACTGGCTGGAGTCGGCGGAGCTGCCCCTGCGCGTGACGACCGTCGTCGAGAAGGAACCGCTCGGCCGCGGCGGGGGCCTGAAGTTCGCCGCCGCCCGGCTCCCCCACGCCGATCAGCCCTGGTACGCCACCAACGGCGACATCTGGACCCGCTTCTCGCTGCGCGAGATGGCCGACTTCCACCATGAACGCGACGCTGTCGCGACGCTCGCGCTGGCGCGGCCGCGCATCCCCTGGGGGGCGGTGGAGACGAACGAGTTCGGTCACGTCCTCGACTTCATCGAGTCGCCGCCCTCCCCGTACCTCATCAACGCGGGCGTGTACGTCTTCTCCGCCACCTTCACCTCGCTGCTGCCGGAGCGCGGCGACCACGAGCGGACGACGTTCCCGCGGCTCGCCCGCGAGCGTCGGCTGGCCGGGTTTCCGCTGCCCCACGGGGCGTACTGGCGGGCCATCGACACCGCCAAGGACCTCACCGAGGCCGCCAAGGAACTCTCCTCGGGCCCCCCGCCGTCCGGGCGGGGCTCGCTGGAGTCAACTCCGGTCCGGCCGTTGCACGACTGATTCCCGACTGAGCCCCCGGCGGGCACGCAGAAAGGCCCTCCGCGTCCCTTGGGTTCCAGGGGTCCTCGCAACTCCCACAGATCACGGGTGTTGCGAGGACCGTTAGAACCCAAGTCCCATGGACAGCGCGCGAGGGCCTTCCGCCTCCGTACGGTTCAGCCCAGCAGACCGCCCAGCGCGGCCTCCTCCTGCGCCGGTTCGCCCTCGTCGTAGGAGTCGGCCGGCGGGGCGCCGCCGCCCATGCCGCCCTCCGAACTCGTCCCGCCCAGGCCCGCGCCGCCCCCGCCGCCGAGGGCCGGCGGGCCCGGTTCCGTCATCGGGGCCTCGGGACGGCTCGGGGTGCGGGGGGTCGTACGGTGGCGCCGCGCCTGGCCGGGGCTGCCGGTGCCGCTCGCCGTCCCCGTCGCGCTGGGCCTGCCCGAGGTGGCGGACGCCGACGGGGAGGCGGAGGGGGTCCGACGCTTCAACGGGGCGCGGTACGAGGGCGATCCGGGCGTTTCCACCGCGCCGCCCACCCCGCCGCGCGGGCTGGTCTCGGGCTTCCGGGGCAGCGGCGAGCCGGGGAGGCTGTTCCTCGGCACCTCGCGCGGCTCGGGCGCCCGGACCGTCTCCGAGGACCGTACGGCGCCGCCGATCGTCGAACCGAGCAGCAGGGTGAGCCCGGCCACCACCATCGCCATGACGGTGCCGCGGCGCAGCACCCGCCGCCGCAGCGCCCACAGTTCGACGCGCGGGCCGAGCCGCCGCCAGGCCTCGCCCGCGAGACGGGCGTCGGCCGAGTACACCGGGGCGCCCGCGATGATCAGCGGGCTCCAGGCGGCGAGGTAGATGATGTCGGGCGCGTCGTAGACCGGTACGGTCCGCCAGCTCACGGTGAGGATCAGCGCGGCGGACAACACCGCGCCGACGCAGGCCGCGAGCCGCTGCCACAGCCCGAGGACGGTGAGCACGCCGACCACGATCTGGAGGAACGCCACGGTCAGCCCGGCGCCCACCGGGTGCTCCAGAGCCAGGTCCCGCAGCGGCTCGGCGATCGGCCAGGGGTGCAGGGACTGGAGCCAGGTGACCATCGAGCCGCGCTCGCCGCCGTCGAAGTAGACGGGGTCGGAGAGCTTGCCCATGCCCGCGTAGACGGAGATGAAGCCGAGGAAGATGCGGAGCGGGAGGAGGACGACGCCGAGGTTCATCCGGCGGTCCGGGTAGTACGCGTGCCGCACCTGCTCGGAGGGGCGCCGCGGGCGCGGGACCTGGGGGCTCCGGTGGGTCTGGGGCGCTTGAGGGGCCCGGTGGTGGGCCTGCCGGGTCTGCTGGTGGGCGGCGTGGGCGGGCCGGGGCACGCGCGGCGTCGCGCCGGTGCGGTGCGTGGCGTCCGACTCCCGCGGCCGCGGCGGCCGCCCGGTCTCCGGCGCCGGGTCCCGGCGCGGGTTGCGCGGCCCGATGACCGTGGGCGGACCGGTGACCGTGGACGGGCCGTCGTCGAAGGTGACCCGCGGCAGCACCTGCGTGGTGCCCACGTCCTCGGGGCCGTCCACGGTTTCGGAGTACCGCACGGCCTGGAGCAGTCGGGTCGCCGCCGTGTCCCCGCCGGGCCGGGTGCGGCCGCTCCACACCACGGGCGGGCGGCGCCGGGGCACGGCCCCGGCCCCGATACCGGCGAGCCGGGCCGTGTCCGCCAGCGCGCTGCGCACGACCGGGGAGGAGAGCTGCACCCGGAAGCTGGGGGGATTGACGGCGACCTTCGCAGGGTCACACGGCACCTTGGCCATGGTCAGCTGCGGCTCGTCGTCGAACCCCGACGCGCGTCCCGCCAGGGGCGTGCGGAATTTTCTGGTCTCCACGCTCAACTAACCGAGTGACCGGCGGGAAAGACACTGCCGGGGACGGTGTGATCTGTCGGGGGACCGTCAAGATCGTCCGGGCGTGGGTACGTTCCCGCCCCGCCCGGTCACGGCAGACCGGCGGGGCGGAGGGGACCGCGCGTCGTCCGAAGGGTTACGACCGGCGCCGCGACGCCTCGTACAGCACCACGCCCGCCGCGACACCCGCGTTGAGCGACTCCGCGCCGCCGGGCATCGGGATGCGGACCCGGAAGTCGCAGGTCTCGCCGACCAGTCGGGACAGGCCCTTGCCCTCGCTGCCGACGACGATCACGACCGGGCCGTCCAGCGCCTCCAGGTCCTGAAGCTCCGTCTCGCCGTCCGCCGCGAGGCCGACGACCGTGAGGCCCGCCTTCTGGTAGGACTCCAGCGCCCGGGTCAGGTTGGTGGCGCGCGCCACCGGGGTGCGGGCGGCGGTGCCCGCGGAGGTCTTCCAGGCGCCGGCGGTCATCCCGGCCGCGCGCCGCTCCGGTACGACCACGCCGTGGCCGCCGAAGGCGGAGACGGACCGCACCACGGCGCCCAGGTTGCGCGGGTCGGTGACGCCGTCGAGGGCGACGATCAGCGGGTCCTCGCCGTCGTCGAAGGCGGCCGCGCTCAGGTCCTCGGGGTGGGCGTAGTCGTACGGCGGGACCTGGAGCACGAGGCCCTGGTGGTTGAGCCCGTTGGTCATCCGGTCCAGCTCGGCCTTCGGGGCCTCCATGAGGTGGATGCCGCCGCGGTCGGCGGCGATCTTCAGCGCCTCGCGTACCCGGTCGTCGCTGTCGATGAACTGCTGCACGTACAGCGTGTTCGCCGGGACGCCCTCGCGCAGCGCCTCGACCACCGGGTTACGGCCCACCACCAGCTCGTTCGTGCCCTTGGCGCCGCCGCGGCGCGGGGCCGGGCGCTTGGCGGCCTGCCGGGCGCGGGCGTTGGCGATGCGCTGCTTGGCGTGTCCCTTGCGCGCCTCGGCGGGCGGGGTGGGGCCCTTGCCCTCCAGGGCCCGGCGCCGCTTGCCGCCGCTGCCGACCGTCGCGCCCTTCTTGTTGCTGGTACGGCGGTTCCTGCGCTGGCTGTTGCCGGCCATGAATGTCACCTATCTCTTCACTGCTCAGCGCTGCTCGGCAAATCGGCAACGGGCACCGGAAAAACGTCGAACGTCACACGCGTCTACGGTCGTATGTACGGTCATACCAGTGTGCCGCCCGACTCAGCGGGCGGCACAAAGAGCGAGGTCAGCGGGTGCCCAGCTCCCAGCGCGGACCGGACGGGGTGTCCTCGATGACCAGCCCCGACTGCTGGAGCTGGTCGCGGATCGCGTCCGCCGTCGCGTAGTCCTTGCGGCCGCGCGCGGCCTGGCGCTGCTCCAGGACCAGCCGGACGAGGGAGTCGACCACGCCGTGCAGGTCCTCGCCGCGGTCCGAACCGCCCGACCAGTGGTCGTCGAGCGGGTCCAGGCCCAGGACGCCGAGCATGGCCCGCAGCTCGGCCAGCCGCGCGACCGCCGCCTCCTTGTCGTCGGCGGTGAGGGCGGAGTTGCCCTGACGGACGGTGGTGTGGACGACCGCGAGCGCCTGCGGCACCCCGAGGTCGTCGTCCATCGCCTCCGCGAACGCGGGCGGCACGTCGGCCGCGGCGGGGACGGTCTTCCCCGCCTTTTCCGTGACCCGCTGGATGAAGCCCTCGATGCGCGCGAAGGCGGACTCCGCCTCGCGCAGGGCCTCCTCGCTGTACTCGATCATGGAGCGGTAGTGCGGGGTGCCCAGGTAGTAGCGGAGCACGATGGGGCGCCAGCGCTTGACCATCTCGGAGACCAGCACCGAGTTGCCGAGCGACTTGCTCATCTTCTCGCCGCTCATGGTGACCCACGCGTTGTGCACCCAGTACGTGGCGAAGTCGTCGCCGAACCCCTTGGCCTGCGCGATCTCGTTCTCATGGTGCGGGAAGATCAGGTCGACGCCGCCGCCGTGGATGTCGAAGGCGCTGCCCAGGTACTTGTGCGCCATCGCCGAGCACTCCAGGTGCCAGCCGGGGCGGCCGCGCCCCCACGGGGTCTCCCAGCTCGGCTCGCCGGGCTTGGCCGCCTTCCACATGGCGAAGTCGCGCCGATCGCGCTTGCCGGTCTCGCCCTCGCCGCTGGGCTGGCGCAGCCCGTCCAGGTCCTGGTTGGAGAGCCGGAGGTACTCGGGGTACGAGCGCACATCGAAGTAGACGTTGCCCTCGGACGCGTACGCGTGGCCCCGGTCGATCAGGCCCCGCATCATCTCGATCATCTCGGGGATGTGACCGGTCGCCCGCGGCTCATAGGTCGGCGGCAGGCAGCCGAGAACGTCGTACGCGCTGGTGAAGGCGCGCTCGTTCGCGTAGCCGATCGACCACCACGGGCGGCCCTGCTCGGCCGACTTGGCGATGATCTTGTCGTCGATGTCCGTGACATTACGGACAAACGTCACGTCGTAGCCGCGGTACGCGAACCAGCGGCGCATGATGTCGAAGTTGAGCCCCGACCTGATGTGCCCGATGTGCGGGGCAGCCTGCACGGTCGCGCCGCACAGGTAGATCGAGACACAGCCCGGCGTGAGCGGGGAGAAGTCACGGATCTGCCGGGCACCGGTGTCGTACAGGCGAATAGTCACGCGTCAAGGGTAGTCGGAACCCGGCAGTGCCCCGCGACCCGTCGGCCGCGGGGACACAGAAGCGTGACACTTCACCGTGACGCCTCTCTCAGAGGCTGCCGCCCCTCTCAGAGGCTGCCGACGACCTTGCGGGCGGCGATCCGCACGACGATGCGCTCGTCGTCCTGGCCCGAGGCCGGGTTGAACTCGGCGTACGTCTTGCCCGTGTACTTGAGCGACAGATCGTCGATCAGCTCCTGGCCGCCCTCGGTGGTGTAGCTCGCCGTGCCGCGGATCTCGGCGTACGTGTACGGCTCGTCCGCGGGCTGCACCAGGACCGTGACGCGGGGGTCGCGGTCGATGTTCTTCTGCTTCCGCCGTCCCATGGTGGTCGAGAACAGCAGCTCGTCGCCGTCGCGCTTCACCCACACCGGTGACAGCTGAGGGCTGCCGTCGGGCTGGGTGGTGCCGATGATGACGAAGACGGGGGTGTCGAGGACGCGCTTGAGGTCGTCGGAGAGTGTGGTGGCCACGGAGTGCTTCCTTTCCTCGCGCCGAGCTGTGCGGTGGTACGGATGGGATTCGGGTTACCGGATCCCTACCCCCACACACCGTCAAGGTGCGGGGCCCGGCGTGAGGAACGGCCCGTACGGCGCAGGGCCAGGGGGTGTCCGCAAAGTCCCGTCGGGCCCGCGACGCCTGGCACGCTCCCCCAGCTACCGCTGGGAGGTGCCCCCTGACGCCGCGGGCTGATCCGACGCGACGTTGCGGACACCCCCTAGCTAGGGAGTGTCCCGCCGCACCACCAGCGCGGTCGCCACCGCCGCCAGGCCCTCGGCCCGGCCCGTCAGGCCCAGCCCGTCCGTCGTCGTACCCGAGACCGAGACGGGCGCGTCGATCGCCGACGACAGCGCCTTCACCGCCTCGTCACGGCGCTTGCCGATCTTGGGGCGGACGCCGATCACCTGGATCGCCACATTGCCGATCCCGAAGCCCGCGGCCCGCACGATCCGGGCCGCCTCCGCCAGCAGCGTCACCCCGGACGCGCCGGACCACTCGGGACGGCTGGTGCCGAAGTGGGCGCCGAGGTCGCCGAGGCCCGCGGCGGAGAACAGCGCGTCACAGGCGGCGTGGGCGGCGACGTCGCCGTCGGAGTGCCCGGCCAGGCCGTACGCCTCGCCCTCCCACAGCAGACCCGCGCACCACAGCTCGCGGCCCTTCTCGAAGGCGTGCACATCCGTGCCGATCCCGACCAGGGGCAGCTTCGCCGAAACGTCAGAAGCCATCGTTCTTCCTCCTGCGCGCGAGAACCGCCTCGGCCAGCACCAGGTCCAGCGGCCGGGTCACCTTGAACGCCTCCTCGTGGCCGGGCACGACCACGACCTCGACGCCCATGCGCTCGACCATGCCCGCGTCGTCCGTCGCCCCGTCGCCCTCCAGGACGATCTTCTCGTGGGCGGCGGCGAGCGTGGCGCGGTCGAAGCCCTGCGGGGTCTGTACGGCGCGCAGCACGGCGCGATCGGGGGTGCCGACGACCGGCTCGGGCTCACCGGCCCGGTCGCCGGTGCGCGGCTCGACCCGCTTGACGGTGTCGGTCACCGGCAGCGCCGGGACGACGGCGGGCGACCCGTCCCGTACGGCGGCGACGACGGCGTCCACGGTGTCCACGGGGACGAGCGGCCGCGCCGCGTCGTGCACCAGCACCGTCGTGACGCTGTCGGGGACCGCGGCCAGGCCCAGGCGCACCGACTCCTGGCGGGTCTCACCGCCGGGGACGACGACCACCTCGGTGGTCCCGGTGAGCGGATACGCGTCGAGCAGCCGCTGGACCTCGTCGGCACCGTCCGGCGGGGCGACCACGACCACGAGCGAGACGGCGCGGGATCCGGCCATCGCCCGAACGGCGTGCACGAGCATCGGCGTCCCGCTCAGCGGGCGCAGCGCCTTGGGGGCTCCCGGGCCCAGCCGCACGCCACGGCCCGCGGCGGGGATCACGGCGGCGGTGCGGGCGGAGCGCTCGGACTCGCCGACAGGTGCGGTTACGGACTTTGCGTTGGCGTTCAGGTTTGCTTCCTCGGCCGAAATGGGTATGGCCACAGCGTGCCGGGCGCGATGCCCCGACCGGCCCCTTCCGTGACGACTGGTCGTGCCAGCTGCCCGGGCCCGGCACACCTTGCACTACAACAGCGACACCACAAACGGTCTTGCGCCAAGGGCTGCGATGTGGTGGGCTGAGGTGCCTGTGCGCGCACATGCCGCAGCGCCCGGCGAACAGACTTCCTTACGAGGAGCAGGTCTGAATCACTCGGGCACCGCGGCATTTATATGTCAGGACGCGAGTACCTCATCCAGCAGGGCCTCGGCCTTGTCCTCATTGGTGCTCTCGGCGAGGGCGAGTTCGCTCACCAGGATCTGGCGCGCCTTGGCGAGCATGCGCTTCTCACCGGCGGACAGACCGCGCTCCCGCTCTCGGCGCCAGAGATCACGCACGACCTCGGCAACCTTGATCACATCACCGGAGGCGAGCTTCTCGAGATTTGCCTTGTAGCGACGGGACCAGTTCGTGGGCTCTTCGGCATACGGTGCGCGCAGCACCTCGAAGACCCGGTCCAGCCCGTCCTGGCCGACCACATCACGCACACCGACGAACTCCGCATTGTCCGCCGGCACACGAACCGTCAGGTCACCCTGAGCGACCTTCAGCACCAAGTAGGTCTTGTCCACGCCTTTGATCTGACGAGTTTCGATGGCCTCGATCAGCGCGGCCCCGTGATGGGGATAGACCACGGTGTCGCCAACCTTGAACGTCATGTGACAGGTACCCCTTCCGTGGCTATCCAGGGTAACACGTGAACGCCTTCTTCTGAATGGCGTTTTCGCAGGTCAGGGCATATCTCGGGGCTTGACAACAGCGGCTGGGACGTGCTGGGCACGGTGGGCGGAACCGGGTATTCGCAGGTGGGAGCGGTTGTCCGGGCGGCCTGAAACCGGCCCGATACACGCCCGGAGAACATCATGCGGGTGGCCGTACGTCCCGTTTTGCCGGAGTCCGGTCGATGGACTTCCGCTACTCCGTTCGGCCGAGGAGCGACAGATCCGGCCCCGATTCCCGAATTGATCACGGCCGTACTGATCATGTCTGTGAGACATCTGTGGTCAAGTGCGTGATCAATTTTTCGGACGTCCACGGATTCCTTACCGATAATCTCCCCGATCCGTCACCGAACCGATATTCAACGTGGTCGGGAGGGCGGTCACGGATGTGCGGTGAGGGGCGTGCGGGCCGGGCGCGTCGTCCCCGAAGGCGGGTCGGGTGCGGGGCCAGAAGGGCGGATCGGTAACCTAAGCGCGCTGATCCAACTTTTACCTCGTCCTAGGAGATGCCGCCGCCGTGAGCAGCAGCCTTCGACGCGGCGCCCTCGCCGCAGCCGCCATCGTGGTCTCGGTCGCCCCGCTCTCCGCCTGCGGAGCCGGGAACGACGCGCAGACGCTGCAGGTCAAGCCCGACAACGCCGCGACGTCCGTCGGCGATATCAAAATCCAGAACGCCACCGTGGTGACCCAGCCGGACCGTACGGCGAAGGGCCCGGCCGTGGTCACGGCCCGGATCTTCAACAACGGCGACCGGGACGAGACCCTCACGGCCATCACGCTTCCCGACGCGAAGGCGACGGCGAAG
The DNA here is from genome assembly GCF_052851135.1 of Streptomyces sp. BRA346. NCBI lineage: Bacteria > Bacillati > Actinomycetota > Actinomycetes > Kitasatosporales > Streptomycetaceae > Streptomyces > Streptomyces sp. BRA346. The sequence goes on from NZ_JAIWIH010000030.1 coordinate 66,531, forward strand.
CTGCACCCGGCCAAGGGCGCGGGCAAGGCCGCGAGCAAGATCGTCGTCCCGGCGGGCGGCTCCGTCGCCCTCGGCGGCGAGGGCAACGCCTCCGCCGTCGTCTCCGACGGGCGCGAGGCCGCCAAGGACGGCGACGCCCAGCGGATCGTCTTCGACCTCAGCTCGACCGGCGACGTGCCGATCACGGCCTTCGTCGTGCCCGCGACGAGCTACTTCAAGGGCTGGGGCCCGTCCGAGCTGCCGACCCCGACCCCGTCGGCCCCCCGGGGCGGTACGCCCTCCGGCAAGCCGGGCCAGACCACCCCGGGCCAGACGGCGCAGCCGGGCGGCGACAAGCCGAGCGGCAAGCCGTCCGACACGGCTTCCGGCTCGGCGAGCAACAAGCCGGGCGGCGGCCAGAGCAACGGCATTGCCTCCGGCGAGCCGACGCCGAACGACGAGGACTGAGCACACGCGAGGGCGGCCCCGGAGATCCGGGGCCGCCCTCGCGTTGCAGCGCCGCCGTGCCGCGGCTGAGGCCGTCTTACGGCCCGTCCCGTACGCGCCCGGCCCGTACGCGAACGTACGGGGCTGGTCTACGGCTCGAACGTGTAGCCCAGGCCACGCACCGTCACCAGGTAGCNCGGGGCNCCNGGNTCCGGCTCGAACCCCCTCCCGCGTGCACACCTCGCACCAATCGGCCCCGGAGAGGCCTCACAGGCCTCGGCGCACTGCGCCGGACTCCGTCCAGCGGGCCCCGCCCGAGGCCGCTGGTCTACGGCTCGAACNTGTAGCCCAGGCCNCGCACCGTCACCAGGTAGCGCGGGGCGCCGGGGTCGGGCTCGATCTTGGCTCGCAGGCGCTTGACGTGGACGTCGAGGGTCTTCGTATCGCCCACGTAGTCGGCGCCCCACACGCGGTCGATCAGCTGCATCCGGGTCAGCACCCGGCCCGCGTTGCGCAGCAGCATCTCCAGCAGGTCGAACTCCTTCAGCGGGAGGTCCACCTTGCCGCCGCCGACCGTGACCACGTGCCGGTCCACGTCCATCCGGACCGGGCCCGCCTCCAGGGCCGCGGGGGTGACCTCCTCCGGCTCGCCGCGGCGGCGCAGGACGGCTCTGATGCGGGCCACCAGCTCACGCGACGAGAAGGGTTTGGTCACGTAGTCGTCGGCCCCTATTTCCAGGCCGACGACCTTGTCGATCTCGCTGTCCTTGGCGGTCACCATGATCACCGGGACGTTGGACCGGCCGCGCAGCTGGCGGCACACCTCCGTACCGGGCAGCCCCGGCAGCATCAGGTCGAGCAGCACCAGATCGGCGCCGTTCCGCTCGAACTCGTCGAGCCCCTCGGGTCCCGTTGCCGCGATGGCGACCTCGAATCCCTCCTTACGGAGCATGTACGACAGCGCGTCGCTGAACGATTCCTCGTCCTCGACGACCAGAACTCGGGTCACGGAAGGACCTCCGGGGCAGAAAGTTGATCATTGGTGAAGGTCTCGTACGGTCGGTCGCCGTCCTCCCCATCGAGGTCGGATCCGGAATCGTACGGCTCGCCCGGCCCGCCGGCCGGGCGATCCCGGTCCCCCCGCGCCGCGCCGGCTTCCGGGAGCCTCAGGGTGAAGGTGGAGCCCTGTCCCTCAGCGCTCCACACCGTGACCTCCCCGCCGTGCGAGGCGGCCACGTGCTTGACGATGGCGAGACCGAGGCCGGTTCCGCCGGTCTGCCGCGAGCGGGCCGGGTCGACCCGGTAGAACCGCTCGAAGATCCGCTCGCGGTCCTTTTCCGAGATGCCGATGCCCTGGTCGGTCACGGCGACCTCGATCAAATCGCCGCCCGTCGCGGGGATGCGGCGGGCCGCGATGCCGACGCGGGTGCGGGCCGGGCTGTAGTTGACGGCGTTCTCGACGAGGTTGCCGAGGGCGGCGGCCAGCTGGCCCCGGTTGCCCCACACCCGCAGATCGGCGGTGCCGCCGGTGGCCATCGTGATCTGCTTGGTGCCCGCCTGGTGGCGGCAGCGGTCGATGGCCTCGGCGACCAGTTCGTCCACCCGTACCGGCTCGGCGTCCTCCAGCGGGTCGTCGTTCTGGACCCGGGAGAGGTCGATCAGCTCCTGGACGAGGCTGGACAGCCGGGTCGCCTCGACCTGCATCCGGCCCGCGAAGCGGCTGACCGCCTCCGGGTCGTCGGACGCGTCCATGACGGCCTCGGAGAGCAGGGAGAGCGCGCCGACCGGGGTCTTCAGCTCATGGCTGACGTTCGCGACGAAGTCGCGCCGTACGGCCTCGATCCGGCGGGCCTCGGTGAGGTCCTCGACCAGCAGCAGGACCAGCCGGGAGCCGAGCGGAGCCACTCTGGCGGACACGGCCAGGGCGTCGCCCCGGCCGGTGCCGCGCCGCGGCAGGTCCAGCTCGATCTGCCGGATCTCGCCGTCCCGCCGGGTGTCGCGGGCCATCGCCAGCATCGGCTCGACGGCGAGCTTGCCGCCGCGCACCAGCCCCAGCGCGTACGCGGCCGAGCTGGCCTTGACGACGGCGTCCGCCTCGTCGAGGACGACGGCCGAGGAACGCAGTACCGAGAGCACGGTGTCCACACCGGGCGGCAGGGCGGCATCGGTATGCAGCGATGAGCGCGTAGGCTTCGCCTGTTCGCGCTCGCTCCAGCGGAACGCCAGCATGGCGATGACACCGGTGCACAACCCGGCGAGCGCCGCCACTGCGGCGATCGCCGCGTTCACGTTCATGCATCCAAGGTTATGCGGGCGGGGAGCGGCCTCCACAGCCCCGCACAGGCCCCCTCGAACAGACGTTGCCGAGAGTTCACCGGGGGGATGGCGCCGGTTCACTCCCGACACCGCGGCGACCGACCGCCGCACGGGGTGGCGTGGGGAGCGTTGCCGAGAGTTCACCTTGACGTCCTGGGCGGTTAACCGCGGGGGGTCGCGCCGGACGCGTTCCGATCCGAACGTGGCAGGGTGGGGCACACGAGTCCACGAAGATCCGTCAGCGAGAGTCAGTGAGAGAAGGTCAGTGATGCGCGACGCGTACCACGAGGAGCTGGATTCGATCGGGGAGGGCCTGGTCGATATGGCCCGGCTCGTCGGTTCGGCCATCGGCCGCGCCACCACATCCATCCTGGACGCGGACCTGAAGCTCGCCGAGAGCGTCATAGCCGCCGATGAGAAGGTCGACGACCTCCAGCGCGACCTGGAGAGCCGGGCGATAGCGCTCCTCGCCCGGCAGCAGCCGGTCGCCACCGATCTGCGGATCGTCGTCACCAGCCTGCGCATGAGCGCCGACCTCGAACGCTCCGGGGACCTGGCGCAGCACGTCGCCAAGCTCACCCGGCTCCGCTTCCCGGACAACGCCGTGCCGCACGACCTCCACGCCACCATCCTGGAGATGGGCCAGCTCGCGCAGCGGCTGATGGCGAAGGCGGCCGAGGTCATCGTCACCAAGGACGTCGACCTCGCCGGGCAGCTGGAGCAGGACGACGACGCGATGGACCTGCTCCACCGCACCCTCTTCCAGCACCTGATGGACGACCGCTGGAAGCACGGCATCGAGACGGCCGTCGACGTCACCCTGCTGGGCCGCTACTACGAGCGATTCGCGGACCACGCGGTGTCGGTCGCCAAGCGCGTCATCTACCTGGTCACGGGCGAGCACGCGGACGAGCTGGCCTCGGGCGCCCCCCAGGAGGCCTGAGCGGGCGCGGCCGCGTTACGGCGGCGTGCCTCCGCGCGCCGTCGATGCGCCCCTGTGGGCGGGCCGTGGACCGGGACCATGAGCAGCAGGTGCCCCCTCCCGAGGAGACGACTCATGGCGGACATCACCCGACCCGAACCCCAGCCCACCCACCCCATCGCCGCCTGCGGCTGCGGCTCGGGCTGTAGCTGCGGCTGCCAGTCCGGCGGCTCCTGCTCGTGCGGCGGCAATTGCGGCTGACGCGGCGACTGCGGCTGACGCGGCGACGCGGCGACGCACGGACGGGGCCCGGGACCGAGGACTGGTCCCGGGCCCTCTCCGTTCCTTTGCCGAGGTGCGGCCGAGGGCCGCTCCGGCGAATCTGGTCCTATGAACGATGGGACCCCGGCCCGGCCGCGCGTGGTGGTGGAGGAACCCCACGACGGCCGCCGCCGCGTGCGGATCGACGGTGAAGACGTGGGCGTGGTGGTGAACGCGGAAGAACTCCGCCGCCTCCTGACCCGCACGGGCCTGACGGGCGAGGACACCCCCGTCGACGACCCCCGCCTGATCGACTGGCAAGGCGGCGGCCCCGACGACTGGCCCGCCGCGTAGGCCCGGCGGCTTCGTACGCCCGGCGGTCTTCGTACGCCCGGCGGTCTTCGTACGCCCGGCGGTCTTCGTACGCCCGGCGGTCTTCGTACGCCCGGCGGTCTTCGTACGCCTGGCGGTCTTCGTACGCCCGGCGGGTGAACGACGACCCCAAGGGCGAGGTCCGGGCTGCGCGGAGGCCTGCCCACAACTTCCGTGCGGGGTACCACCTTTCCTGGTGAAACCACTTGCGTCAGCGGGGCTGAACGAGGTGAATGGACTGCACTCGGCAAGGGTGACCAAAGGGGGGTCGTGTGACATCAGCAGACTCGGCGGGGCCGGCATGGAACAGGGCTTCCGAGCCCGTATCCGCAGTCGGAGGCCCGCCACCGCCCACCGTTCCGCCGCAGCCCCCGGCCGCTCCGCCGTCCGCCGCCCCGCCGCAGCCCCCGGCCGGTCCGCCGCCCGCCGCCGATCCGCACCCCGATGTGGCACCGGCGGCCTCGGCCGAGCCGATCATCGGGGTCGGCCTGCGGGTCAGTAAGCAGCTGCTCTGGATCGGAGACGCCTACTACCCGCTGCGCAACGTCGCCCGGGTGTACACGCTCACCATCCGCCCCCGGCGCAAGGAAGCCGTGCTGCGCTTCGTGAAGCGGCTGCTGATCATCGGGGCGGTGACGACGATCCTGGCCCTGCTCGCCGCCATGATCGACAGCTCCAACCGCGGCGGCTTGGACAGCGGCGGCAGCGGTGGCTCCGGCGGTCTCTTCGTCCTCGTCGTGATCGCCGCGGTCGCGGCGCTGATCTACTCCCTCGTGGAGATGCTGTCGGTGCTCGGCGCACCCGCGCACTTCGTCCTGGCCATCGAGACCTCCGGCCCGTCCACCGCCGTGGTGTCCGGCCGCCAACCGGACCAACTGCGGCAGCTGGCCCACCAGATCGCCGACGCGATCGAGAACCCGGAGGCGGAATTCACGGTGCAGGTGGACACCATCACCATCAGCCCCCAGCACTACTACTTCGGAGACAACGTCAACATGTACGGCGGCAGCGGCAACGTGGGGATGGCGAGCTGATGAGCGGGGACCAGCACTACTACTTCGGCGGCGGCGACCACGTCACCATGCACGGTGGCTCGGGCAACGTCGGCATCGACAAGCGCGTCACTCCGGTCCCGGAGCAGCCCGAGGCCGTCCAGGAGGCCCTCCGCGAGCTCCTCACCCTGGTCCGGGAACTGCGCGCCCAGGTGCCTCCGGTCAGCGCCGGTGCCCTCGACGACTCGCTCCCGGCGCTCCGCGCCGATGCGGATGTCCCACCACAGGAGCGGCACCGCGCCCTGCTCGCCGTCGCGGGCATCGCCGCGACCGTCGGTGCGCTCGGCGTACCGATCATCGAGGCCGTCAACAAGGTCCTCGAACTCATGGGCGCGAAGTGAGCTCCTTCTCCTCCAGCTCCTTCGCCTCCAGCTCCTTCTTCAGCCGCTGGATGTGGTAGTGCTGCACCCGCGCCGTGCGCTGTAGGGCCATCACCGCGGTGAGGAAATGATCCATCTCGGCGGCCCGGGTGAGGATGTCGTCGGGCACGTGTTCGTCCCGCAGGCAGGCTTCCGCGTCCTGGCTGAGCACGGCCTGCGCCCAGCCGCGGGTGACCGGCTTGAACAGGCTCGGGTGCTTGGCCACGATCCGCGCCCGGATGGCCAGGTCGTTCTCGGCGGCCTCCACGTGCAGTCCCGTGTCCTTGTTGCGCGCCCCGAACAGCGGCTCGTGGATGTGGTGGGCATCGAAGCCGTGCTCGACGCAGCCGACCCAGAAGTCCCAGTCCTCTCCGGCCCGCATGCTCTCGTCGTAGCCGCCCACGGTCCGCCACACCTCCCGGCGGTACAGCGAGCAGTAGAACATGATCAGCCGCTGGAGCATCAGTTCCCGGCTGTAGGCGGGGAGGGACATCGCCTGCGGGGGCAGATCGTCGTCGGTGAAGGTGAACACATCGGTGGAGGCGATCGCGATGCCGGGGTTGCCGTCCAGGACCGCGACGGTCTTCTCGAGCATCGTGGGAGCGATCACGTCGTCGGCGTCCATCGGAAGGACGTAGCGACCGGTGGCTTCCTCGATCCCGGTGTTGCGGGCGGCCGAGACGCCGCCGTTCGCCCGCTGGACGAGCCTGATGCGCCGGTCGGGGTGGCGGGCGATCAGGGACCGGGCCACCTCGGCGGTGTTGTCGGTGCTGCCGTCGTCGACGATGAGGAGCTCCCAGTCCCGGAAGGTCTGGGCGAGGACGCTGGACACGGCCTCGGGCAGATAGCGGGCGTAGTCATGGCAGGGGATGACCACCGAGACGACAGGGGCGGGTTGGTGTGGCATGCGCGGTCTTTCCGTTCGGGACGGGAAGGGGGAGGTGTCGGGCGTGGGAATCCGGCGGGCCGGAAGCCGGTGTTCCGGGCGCCGGCCGTCCCCCGGGGGCCGCTTCCGCGGGCCCACGGCCGGGCACTGCGACGGATCGCGCTAGCCGCGCCCGGGCTCCGCGTACTCGCGGTGGAGGCCGAACCCGAGGTCGCGTCCGGGGACGTCACCGACCTCGCAGTACCACCCCCAGCCGGGGATGGTGATGTTGCCGACGTTGCAGCAGTGCCCGTAGTCGGTGATGGTCACGTTGTTCACGGGCGGGCAGCAGTGCCCGTAGTCGGTGATGGTGACGTTGCCTATCGGCTCGCAGGGGTGACGGAGTCCGGGCGTGAGGGTGACGTCGCCGCTCATCGGCTGTCCTGAGGACCCGTACGTCGCCGTCTCCGTCCGCGCGTCCGGAGCGACGGCGGCGTAGGCCGCCTCCGCGGTGCTGAGCAGTCCGGCCGTGGCGAGCGCGGCAGGCAGGGCCAGTGAGGTCATGACACGGGATTTCACGGTGGCACCTTTCCTTGGGGTGCGGGGGATCTGCCCGGAATGCTGGTGTATGTCGCAGCGCGGGCAGTGAAGCCACCGTAAGTTTGGTCACTCACCGCGTCAAAACGATTACTCACTGTGCGTGACGGCGAGGGTGGCGGGCTCCGGCCGCGGTGCGCCGTGGTGCGGATGCACCACTTCCAGATCGGGCAGGGCCCAGCAGGCGATGCCCATGTCCAGAGCCATCGCCGCCAGCCCCTCGGTCTCGATGACCTGCCGGTAGGGGAAGGACGGGAAGGTGAGACCGTCGCGGTGCAACTCCGCGCGGACCAGCAGCGCGGTTCCGCCGACCGAGTCGACGCGGACGAGTCCGCGGCCGCGCAGCTCGTCGAGGTACGTCCGGCCGAAACCCCGGGGAGGCTGGAGGATGCCGTCGCGCAGCCACTGGGCCCAGTTGAGCGTGCCCGCTCCGGGCTTGAGGACGAAGGTGTTGAGGTCGTACGTCGGCCCGCCGGGTGCGGTGGCGCAGTGCGGGACGACGATGTCCTTGCGCGCGCCGAGCAGGCGCTGGACGAGGTCCGCCGGGTAGCCGGTGACATCGACGTCGAGCCACAGCACCCACTCCTCGTCGGCCAGGGCCCGGGCGAGGAGATGGTTGCGCACCTTGGCCAGCACCGACCGGCGCCGGCGCTGGACGCCCTGCTCCCAGCGGGGTCCGGCCAGCTGGAGGCCGTAGTCGCGGTGGACGAGGGTCACCCGCCGGAACTCCGCCTCGAGGTCGGGCAGGACCTGCCGGAGCAGTTCCGGGGTCGCGTCCCTGCTGTCGCCCTCCAGCAGGCCCAGCGAGATCGCCTCGCGCGGGTAGTCCAGGGTGCGCAGGCGGTCCAGGTAGCCGGGCAGGAACGCGGCCGCGTCCTTGAGGGGCGTGAGCACCAGCACCGGGGGCCGCTCGCTCGCCGGTGCCACGGCGGGCTCGGGGACCGGCCGCGGCTTCCGCTCGTCCGTGCGCCCGGCTCCCGCGGCGGTCTCGGCGTGTGCGGCGGTCTCGGCGTGCGCGATGTCCCCCGGCTCGAGCGGCAGCCGGGCCGCCATGGCGAGCAACTGCTCGGTGTAGGCACCGGGTTCGGCCCACACCTGGGTCGCCACCTCGAAGTGCTCCGCGAAATGGGACTCGTCGAAGGTGTTGTTCCCGTGGCACACGTACGTGTACAGGTCGGGCGCGTCCACCGAGACGACCCGGCAGCTTCGGACCAGTTCCTCGGCCACCGGGGTGTCCTCGCCACGGCGCTCGGCCGGATAGCGCGGGAGCCGGTCCTTCGCGCACACCATCGACCCTTCCCAGACCCGCGCGCAGGAGACGGCGAGCTTGCGGCGGGCGGGCCACCACAGCCGCTCACGGGCGAGGAAGCACGCGTCCGCACCGAGCGCGAGAATCGCCGCCATCTGGCTCTCCACCCGCTCCGGGTCGTACAGGTCGTCGTCGTCCCACTGGCACACGTACGGCCCGGTGGCCCGGTCCACCGCCTCATTGCGCAGCTCCCCCAGGGTCCGTCGCTCCGGGGGGAGCCGGTGATGGCGGATCCGCGGATCGCCCAGGTCACGGATGTGCTGTTCGAGCACGTCGTCGGTGCCGTCCTCCAGCACGACCAGCTCCAGGTTCGGATAGGTCTGAGCGGTGAAGCACCTGATCGCGCGGCGGGCCGTGGCCGAGCGGTCCTTGGTCACCATCAGGCACGACACGGTCGGCGCCGGCGCGCCCGCGGCCCAACGGCAGCGCTGCGCCTCCAGGCTGAGCAGCCCGTCGGCGACCGGCTGCCGATCCTGGCTCGCCCAGAACGGGAACCGTCTGCCCGCCGAGACCCTCGGCGCGGTCGCGGTGTCGCAGGCCCAGCTGCCCGACCAGTGGTGCACGGCGTACGCACGCTCGTAGTCGGCCTCCTGCGGGCCGAACAGCTCCGTCGCGTACGGGCTCACCTCCGGATACAGGGCCTCCGGCCCGACCACCGTGATCGAGTCCGGCTCCGGGGCACTGTCGACCGCTCGGGTGAGGAAGAACGGGCCGGTCGTATCGAGCGTGCCCGGCAGCTTGTGGGCACCGACCAGTCGACGGTGCACATGGGCCCACAGGGGGTGCCCCGGCCGCGACGCGATGAACGCGTTCCCGATGATGCGGGTGAATCCCTGCTGCCGGGCCAGCAACAAGCGGGTGTGCACCTCCGGTTCACAGCCGAGGACGAGTTCGCGCCCGTCGAGGAGGTCGGAGACCGGCTTCAGGCACTCGAAATCCAGATCCACGTAGAGGCCGCCGAAATGGTCGAGCAAGAAATAGCGGATCGCGTCGGCCCGCATGATCGGTTCGGGATAGCCGTCGTAGACCGGCAGGAACCACGGATAGTGCTCCTGGAGAAACACGCGATTGTCCGCGTCCGTCCACAACCGATAACCCCAGCCTGGGTGGTGCAGCTGCCAGGACTCGGCCCACTCCTGCCATGCCGGAGGGAGGTCGGCGTCTTTCCATGTCTGGTGAATCACGGGGGGAATTGTCTTTTGTGCAGCCATTCGCACAGTATGTCGGCTTGCCCGGCGGGCCGGATATCCACCGATGCCCGCCGCCGGAGCAATCACCCGAACGGCGGGCCACCCCCGCGACGGGCCGCCGGCCACCGGCGTTCCCACGTGTCAGGGGCGGTCTCCACGAGACCGCCCCTGACCGGCCCAGGCTAGGGGCGCTGCTTCAAGCGGTCGACGATCGCCCAGTCCGCCACGTGCGACAGCTGGATGTACGTCTTCTTCCCGGAACGCGAGGTCCGCTCGTCGCGGAAGCCCAGGAATTCATAGGACTTCGGGTCGAAGATGAGGTACTTGCCCTTCTCGGACGCGCGCTTGGGGTAGGAGATGCCCACCCCGGTGCGCCCGGCGGAGTCCTTCATCCCCGGGGTCGCCTTGACTCCGGGCACCAGGGCCAGCGCCTCGTACGCGGCGGGACGCAGTCCCTCGGGCAGCACCGGCCACTTCAGGAGTTCGCCGAGCATGAAGTAGGCGTCGTACCAGTCCCACGCGGTGAAGTCGTCGATCGACTTGTCGGACGTGCCGACGCCGACGATGCGCGGGATGAGCTTCTCCGGGTCGGTGGGCAGCTTCTTCAGCTCGCTCCACTCCCGGGGCGGCCACACCCCCTCGTTCTTGCCCAGGGGCTTTTCCCAGATCACCCGGCCGAGCTCCATGGTCAGAGATCGCTGGGAGCCGTCCACCGAGTCCCAGTTGACGTCCACGTAGGTCTTGACCGCGCCGGTCTTCCGCTCCGTCTCCTTGATGATCCGCTTCCAGTAGATGAACTGGTCGTCGCGCGGCGCCACGGGCTTCTCGTGCTGACTCGCCCGCGCTGCCGCCCCGTTCAGCACCGTCACGGCGGCGGCGTTGCGCATCTGCGGGGCGTTCGTGCCCGCGCGGCCGGTGCGGTCGCCCTCGTCGGCGCCGTCCGCGGCGATCAGTACCGCCGTGCCCGTAACCGCCATGGTGACCACCGCGGCTGTCGCGAGGCGCAGCGTGTGGCGGCGGCTGGGTGCGGCGTCGGGGTGCCGCTCCGTGCGCGCAATCGTGTTGAGCAGTCGGTGGCGGGCCTGCGCTCGGGCCGGTTCGGTGAGCGGGGCCGCGTCCGCGTTCCAGTCCCGCAGGAGTTCGAGTTCGTCAGTCATGGCCGGATGCCTCTCGCAGTGTCGTCGGATCGGATCCGCCCAACGCTTCGCGTAGCTTGCTGCGAGCCCGGTGCAGCCGTGATCTGACCGTGCCGATGGGGACACCGAGGGCCTGGGCCACCTCCTCGTAGCCGAGACCGCCCCACGCCACCAGCAGCAGCACGTCCCGGTGCCGCGCGGGCAGTGCGGCCAGTGCCGCCGCCAGCTCGCGGCGTACGGCCTGTGCCCCTACCCGGGCCGCGGCCCGGTCGGCCAGCGGCTCCTCGTGATCGGCGGGAGCCGGGATGCGGGCCAGGGCCTTGAACCGGCGGGCCTCGGCCCGCCGGTGCCGGCCGACCAGGTTGGTCGCTATGCCGAACAGCCAGGGCCGGGCGTCGTTGCCCGTGGCCCGCACGGGGTCGTACCGGTGCCGCTGCTGGAAAGCGGTGGTGAAGGTCTCCGCCATGAGGTCGTCGGCCGGCTCGCCGCCGAGCCTACGGGCCAGATAACGGTGTACCGCATCCGCGTGCCGGTCGAAGAGCACGGCGAATGCCTCGGGCTCATCCCGGGACCGCGCAATGACCGAGGCATCGCTCTCCACCCCCGTGCGGACGCCTGGCTCGACGGTCATCGGGGCTCCTCTCATCCTGGGGAACGCTTCGAAGGCTTGGGCTTTCATCTCTCCTTCGCCCGTCGCCCCCGGTGAGTTCCCTCGGGGCCCAGTCAGCGGGAGCCGGAGCGGAAACAAGGCGGGGATCGTGAGCTGAGCACCACCAGTAAGCCCCCTGCCCGCGAAGCACTCGCGGGCAGGGGGCTTACTGGTGTCGGGTTACTTCTTCTTGCCCTGGTTCTTGCCGGGGATCTTGGTGAGCTGGGTTTTTGCTGGTGGGGGCGCTGTTCGCTCCGTCCTCGGTGGCCGTCATTGGTCGTTGTCGGGCACTACTGAGCGGCCTCGGACGGCCCAGGGACGGCCCAGCCAGCACCGTCACGTGCGGCGACTTACCGCGTTACGCAGTGCCTCGAACCAACTCAGGAGGAGCCACCGCAGCCACCAGAACCAGCCTCTCCGCCTACCTTGTGGCTGCGGTTCCGGACGCGCCAGCACGCGCGGAAGCCGGGGAGGAGTAGAGACACGTGGGCTTTGGCTTCCTCGGCCTCCACCACCGTGCAGATGGCAGTAGCCGTTCCACCCGGCCGGGTGTCGGCGACGGGTGAATCGTGACCCACTTTGGCCGGGTGAAAATGGACCCTTTTGCAGGGTTCAGTCGTTGTCGGTTCGGTCGGTGGGGACGCGTCCGAGTTCGCGTCCGCGCATGCGGTAGGAGTCTCCTTTGAGGGAGTGGACCTCGGCGTGGTGGACGAGGCGGTCGATCATGGCGGCGGCCACGGTCTCGTCGCCGAAGACCTCTCCCCAGCGCCCGAAGGGCTTGTTGCTGGTGACGATCACGGACGCGCGTTCGTAGCGATTCGAGATCAGCTGGAAGAACAGGTTCGCGGCCTCCGATTCGAAGGGGATGTAGCCCACCTCGTCGACCACGATCAGGGGATAGCGGCCCAGGCGGGTGAGCTCGGCGGCGAGGTTTCCGGCCTGGTGGGCGGTGGCGAGCCGGTCGACCCACTCGGCGGCGGTGGCGAAGGCGACGCGGTGTCCGGCCTGGCAGGCCCGCACTCCCAGGCCGATGGCCAGGTGAGTCTTGCCCGTGCCCGGCGGGCCCAGGAAAACGGCGTTTTCCTTGCCGGTGATGAAGTCCAGTGTGCCCAGGTGGGCCAGCTGTTCGCGCGTCAGGCCGCGCAGATGGGCGGCGTCGAGTTCCTCGAGCGTCTTGATGGCGGGGAAGCGGGCAGCGCGGACCCGTGCCTCGCCGCCGTGGGATTCGCGTGCGGAGACCTCGCGCTGGAGGCAGGCGACGAGGTATTCGGCATGTGTCCAGGACTCCTTGCGGGCCCGTTCGGCGAGCCGGTCGGCGGCGTCCAGCAGGGCCGGGGCCTTCAGGGCCCGGGCCAGGAATGCCAGTTCAGAGGAAGTCTGCTGGCCGGTGCGGCGGCCGGCGGCGCCGGCCTTGTCGACGGGCTGGGCCAGTGCGGCCTGGCTGGCTTCCGTTGTGGTGGCTGATGGCATCAGATGGCCTCCTTGTCGGCGCCGCCGTCGATGACGGTGAACAGCCGGTCATAGGTGCCCAGCTCGCGCTGTTCGACCTCGACCACCGGCCCGGTGCCGCCGACAGCCTGGATCTGACCTGTGGGACGGCGGGCCTGGTGACGCATCATCGCTCCGGCCTGGGCGTGCTCGGGATCGGTGAGGGTCTGGTGGCGGGCCCAGCAGCGGGCATGCCGGGCGACGATCTCCCCGCCGGTAGTCAGGACGATGACCTCGTCGTTGTCGGTCAGCACGGTGACGTGATGGCCGATGGCCGCGGGGTCGACGGAGTAGTCGCAAGTGTCGACGCGGACGTAGTGGTCGCGGCCCAGCCGGGTGGCGAACCGCCACCAGGTCGGCGGGTCGACTGCCGGCAGGGTCAGCATCTGGGCCCGGTCCGCCTCCCACCGGTCGGCCGGACGAGCCCCGAGGGTGCGGTGGACACGCCGGTTGGCGACCTTGAGCCAGTCGGCCAGTTGGGTGTTGAAATCGTCCGGACCGCTGAAGTGCCGCCCCGGCAGGAACGAGGTCTCCAGATAGCCGTTCGCCCTCTCCACCAGCCCTTTCGCCTCCGGATCCCGGGGGCGGCACAAACAGATCTTGGTGGCGAGCAGGCCCGCGAACGCGGCGAACTCGCTCGTGGGCCGTCCCCGGCCGACGCCGGCCTCGTTGTCCCAGACCAGCATCCGGGGAACGGCTCCCCACTGCGACAGCAGCCGCCAGTGGCCATCGATCAGGTCCCCGGTCCTCCTGGAGGGCAGTATCCGCGCGGCGATCAGCCGCGAGTAGCCCGAGACCATCACCAGCACCGGCGGGCGGCCGGTCTGCCCATAGCCGAGGGGGATCTGGGCCTGAGGAAACCACAGGTCGCACTGGGCCAGCTCGCCGGGCCGGTAGGTGGTGCGGGAAACCGGATCGACCGGGAGATAAGCGGGCCGCAGATCACGGACACGCTCCTTGAGGATCGTCATCCCCCGGTCCCAGCCGATCCGCTCGGCGATCACCGTCGCGGGCATCGTCGGGGTCTCCCGCAGCAGCTCGCGGATCTGCACCTCGACGGCGTCCACCGCCGAGCCCTTCGCCGGCCGCTCGTACTTCGGCGGCCGGTCACTGGCCAGGGCCCGCTTGACCGTGTTCTTCGAGATGCCCAGATGCCGCGCGATCGCCCGGATCGGCATCTCCTCCGCCCGGTGCAGACGGCGGATCTCTGCCCAGTCTTCCACGAGGATCACCCCTTCCCTCCTGACCTTGATCACCAAGGCCAAGAATCAGACGAAGATCCGCAAATGGGTCAGTATTGACACGCCGTCAAAGGGTCAGACTTCGACCGACGCCGAGA
>NZ_JAIWIH010000031.1:0-78183 GCF_052851135.1 Streptomyces sp. BRA346
CACCGACCTCCCCGAACGCCCCGCACCCGCCATCGAAGGCATCGCCTACTTCACCGTCTCCGAACTCCTCCAGAACATCAGCAAACACAGCAACGCCCGAACCGCCGACGTCGACGTGTGGCGCGCCGAGGGCCGGGTGATGCTGCGGGTCGGCGACGACGGGCGGGGCGGGGCGAGCGTGTCGGCCGGTGGCAGCGGTCTTGCGGGGCTGGCCGAGCGCATCGAGGCGGTGGACGGGGTGCTGATCGTGCACTCCCCGCCCGGCGGCCCGACCTCGGTGACGGTCGAGCTGCCCTGGCGCTGACGCCCCGCGCCCCGCCGCGCGCGGTATGCGCGGCGGATTCGTCCGGATCCTGGAATGCTGGCTCCGTCAATTCGAACGGCAACTGGGGGCCGGGCATCGTGGAAGACAGAGTGCGGGTGGTCATCGCCGAGGATTCGGTGCTGCTGCGGGAGGGCCTGACCCGGCTGCTGACCGACCGCGGCCATGAGGTCGTCGCGGGGGTGGGGGACGCGGAGGCGCTGGTCAAGACGATCCGCGCGCTGGCCGACGAGGGTGCGCTGCCGGATGTGGTGGTCGCCGACGTACGGATGCCGCCCACCCACACCGACGAGGGGGTGCGGGCCGCCATCCGGCTGCGCCAGGACCATCCGGGGCTGGGGGTGCTGGTGCTCTCGCAGTACGTGGAGGAGCAGTACGCGACCGAGCTGCTGGCCGGGAGCAGCCGCGGCATCGGCTATCTGCTCAAGGACCGGGTGGCCGAGGTGCGCGAGTTCGTGGACGCGGTGGTGCGGGTCGCCGGCGGCGGCACGGCGCTGGACCCGGAGGTCGTCGCCCAGCTGCTGGGCCGCAGCCGTAAGCAGGATGTGCTGGCCGGGCTCACCCCGCGGGAGCGGGAGGTCCTGGGCCTGATGGCCGAGGGCCGGACGAACGGGGCGATCGCCCGGCAGCTGGTGGTGAGCGACGGCGCGGTGGAGAAGCACGTCAGCAACATCTTCCTGAAGCTGGGCCTGTCGCCGAGTGACGGGGATCACCGCCGGGTGCTCGCGGTGCTCACCTACCTCAATTCCTGACACCGTCCCGACACCTGCGGTCGTAGGACCAAAGCGGGACCGAAGCCGAGCGAGGGACTCACCTGAAATGACACCACGGGGGTGGGGGAAAGTCATGCCGTACCGTGACATCACGGACACTCTGCGCGGGATCCCACAGGGGATCCGACCAAGGAAGGCGAGCCTTACCGACGTACGATGGCCATGGGACAACCGGTCGGCACCGACGGTCCAGGTGCGCCGCCTCGAGGGAGGTCCGAAGCAGTGACCAGCCAGGTCAGCCCGGCCGAGCAGGCCGAACCAGCCGATCAGCAGGGCGAGCGAGGGCTCGCCGGGGAACGGGGAACACCGGACGGCGGCAAGGAGGTCCGCCGTCTGGATCGCGTGATCATCCGATTCGCGGGTGACTCCGGTGACGGCATGCAGCTCACCGGAGACCGGTTCACCTCGGAGACGGCGTCCTTCGGGAACGACCTGTCGACCCTGCCGAACTTCCCGGCGGAGATCCGCGCCCCCGCCGGCACCCTGCCCGGAGTGTCGAGCTTCCAGCTCCACTTCGCCGATCACGACATCCTCACCCCCGGCGACGCGCCGGACGTCCTGGTGGCGATGAACCCGGCCGCGCTCAAGGCCAACCTGGGCGACGTACCGCGCGGCGCCGAGATCATCGTCAACACCGACGAGTTCACCAAGCGCCCGATGGCGAAGGTCGGATACGAGCGCAGCCCGCTCGAAGACGGCTCGCTGGACGCGTACCAGGTCCACCCGGTGCCGCTGACGACGCTGACCATCGAGGCGCTGAAGGAGTTCGGGCTGTCCCGGAAGGAGGCGGAGCGCAGCAAGAACATGTTCGCGCTCGGCCTGCTGTCGTGGATGTACCACCGGCCCACCGAGAACACCGAGACGTTCCTGCGCCAGAAGTTCGCCAAGAAGCCGCAGATCGCCGAGGCGAACGTGGCGGCCTTCCGGGCCGGGTGGAACTTCGGCGAGACGACCGAGGACTTCGCGGTCTCCTACGAGGTGGCGCCCGCCGCCACCGCCTTCCCGGCCGGGACGTACCGGAACATCTCCGGCAACCTGGCGCTGTCGTACGGGCTGATCGCCGCGTCCCAGCAGGCGGACCTGCCGCTGTTCCTGGGCTCGTACCCGATCACCCCGGCCTCCGACATCCTGCACGAGCTGAGCAAGCACAAGAACTTCGGCGTGCGCACCTTCCAGGCGGAGGACGAGATCGCCGGGATCGGCGCGGCGCTGGGCGCCGCGTTCGGCGGGGCGCTCGCGGTCACCACCACCTCCGGTCCCGGCGTGGCGCTGAAGTCGGAGACCATCGGGCTCGCGGTCAGCCTGGAGCTGCCGCTGCTGGTGATCGACATCCAGCGCGGCGGGCCGTCCACGGGGCTGCCGACCAAGACCGAGCAGGCCGATCTGCTCCAGGCGATGTACGGGCGCAACGGCGAGGCCCCGGTGCCGATCGTGGCCCCGAAAACCCCGGCCGACTGCTTCGACGCCACGCTGGACGCGGCGCGGATCGCGCTCACCTACCGCACCCCGGTCTTCGTCCTCTCCGACGGCTATCTGGCCAACGGGTCGGAGCCGTGGCGGGTGCCGGAGGTCGACGGCCTGCCGGATCTGCGGGTCCAGTTCGCGACCGGCCCCAACCACACCACCGAGGACGGCACCGAGGTCTTCTGGCCGTACAAGCGCGACCCGCAGACCCTGGCCCGCCCGTGGGCGGTGCCCGGCACCCCGGGACTCGAACACCGCATCGGCGGCATCGAGAAGCAGGACGGCTCCGGCAACATCTCGTACGACCCCGCCAACCACGACCACATGGTCCGCATCCGGCAGGCCAAGGTGGACGGCATCGAGGTCGAGGAGCTGGCGGTGGACGACCCCACCGGCGACGCCCGCACCCTGGTGCTGGGCTGGGGGTCGACGTACGGGCCGATCACCGCCGCGGTGCGCCGGGTGCGCCGGGCGGGCGACCGGATCGCCCAGGCGCATCTGCGCCACCTCAACCCCTTCCCGGCCAACCTCGGCGCGGTGCTGGCCCGCTACGACAAGGTCGTCGTGCCCGAGATGAACCTCGGCCAGCTCGCCACCCTCATCCGCGCCAAGTACCTCGTCGACGCCCGCTCCTTCACCCAGGTGCGGGGACTGCCGTTCAAGGCCGAGCAGCTGGCGACGGCCCTCAAGGAGGCCATCGATGACTGAGACCGTCTCGCAGCCGCCCACCGCCCTGGCCCAGGCGCTGTCCCTGGTGCCCAAGGCCGAGGGCAAGCAGTCCATGAAGGACTTCAAGTCCGACCAGGAAGTGCGCTGGTGCCCCGGCTGCGGCGACTACGCGATCCTCGCCGCCGTGCAGGGCTTCATGCCCGAACTGGGGCTGGCGAAGGAGAACATCGTCTTCGTCTCCGGCATCGGCTGCTCCTCCCGCTTCCCGTACTACATGAACACCTACGGGATGCACTCGATCCACGGCCGCGCCCCCGCCATCGCCACCGGCCTCGCCGCCGCCCGGCGCGACCTGTCGGTGTGGGTGGTCACCGGTGACGGCGACGCGCTGTCCATCGGCGGCAACCACCTCATCCACGCCCTGCGCCGCAATGTGAACCTGAAGATCCTGCTCTTCAACAACCGCATCTACGGGCTCACCAAGGGCCAGTACAGCCCGACCTCCGAGGTCGGCAAGATCACCAAGTCCACCCCGATGGGCTCCCTGGACGCCCCGTTCAACCCCATCTCCCTGGCGCTCGGCGCCGAGGCGGGCTTCGTCGCCCGCACCGTGGACTCCGACCGCAAGCACCTCACCCAGGTGCTGCGCGAGGCCGCCGCCCACCCGGGCACCGCGCTGGTGGAGATCTACCAGAACTGCAACATCTTCAACGACGGCGCCTTCGACGCGCTCAAGGACAAGGAGCAGGCCGAGGAAGCCGTGATCCGGCTGGAGCACGGCAAGCCGATCCGCTTCGGCTCGGGCGGCGCCAAGGGCGTCGTACGGAACCAGGCCACCGGCGACCTGGAGGTCGTCGCGGTCACCGCGGAGAACGAGGGCAGCGTCCTGGTCCACGACGCCCACGCGGCCTCCCCCACCACCGCGTTCGCACTGTCCCGGCTGGCCCACCCGGACACCCTGCACCACACCCCCATCGGGGTGCTGCGCGACGTCCAGCGGCCGGTCTACGACGACCAGATGTCGACCCAGATCGACGCCGCCGTCGAGCGCAAGGGCAAGGGCGACCTCGGCGCGCTGCTCGCGGGCAACGACACCTGGACCGTCGTCGGCTGAGCCGTACCGGATCCGACACGCAACGCGGCCAGGCCGGGTCTACGCACCCGGCCTGGCCGCGTCGTATGCCGCCCCGCTACGACGCATCAGCCCGGGCCGCGTCGTAGGTCTCCCGGGCCGCCAGCACCCGCGGGGCGTACTCCTCCGCCCAGCCCGCCAGCGCCCCCACCCGGCTCGCCGCCTCCCGGCCCAGCTCGGTCAGCGAGTAGTCCACATGCGGCGGGATGACGGGGTGCGCCTCGCGGTGGACGAAGCCGTCGCGCTCCAGGGTCTGGAGCGTCTGGGCGAGCATCTTCTCGCTCACCCCGCCGATCTCGCGCCGCAGCTCACTGAAGCGGTACGTGCCCTCCAGCAGCGCGGCGAAGACCAGCACGCCCCAGCGGCTGGTCATGTGCTCCAGGATCAGCCGCGAGGGGCAGACCGCGGGGTCATCACTTACCTTCATGCCAGTACCTTACGTCAAAGTGGGTACTTTCGAATCGTTAGCGCTGTGTCTAGGGTGGGTCGCGCATCGGACAGCATCGGACAGCAACAGAGAAAGAGACACCCTCATGAGCATCGTCGTCACCGGAGCCACCGGGCAGCTCGGCCGCCTCGTCATCGAGGGCCTGCTGGGGAAGGTTCCGGCGGACCGGATCACCGCGGTCGTGCGCGACGCCGACAAGGCCGCCCCGCTCGCCGCCCGCGGCGTCACCCTCAAGGTGGCCGACTACAGCCGCCCCGAGACGCTGAGCGGCGCCTTCGCCGCGGGTGACAAGGTGCTGCTGATCTCCGGCAGCGAGGTCGGGCAGCGCGTTCCGCAGCACCAGGCGGTCATCGACGCCGCCAAGGAGGCCGGGGTCGCGCTGTTCGCGTACACCAGCGTGCTGGGCGGGCCCGACGCCGACTTCACGCTCGCCGACGAGCACAAGGTCACCGAGCGGGCCGTCATCGAGTCCGGGCTGCCGTACGTCCTGCTGCGCAACGGCTGGTACAACGAGAACTACACCGAGCGGCTGGCCCCCGTGCTGGAGCACGGCGCCGTCGTCGCCGCCGCGGGCGAGGGCCGGGTCGCCTCCGCCGCGCGCGCCGACTACGCGGCGGCCGCCGTCGCCGTCCTGACCGGCGAGGGCCACGAGAACACGGCGTACGAGCTGTCCGGCGACACCGCCTGGAGCTTCGCCGAATACGCCGCCGAGATCGCCCGGCAGACCGGCAAGGAGATCGCCTACCGCGCCGTCTCCGCCGACGAGGTGCGGTCCATCCTGACCGGCGCGGGCCTGCCCGAGCCGCTCGCCGCCATCCTGGCCGACGTCGACACGGCGATCGAGCGCGGGCTGCTGGCCGCCACCCCCGGCGACCTGTCCCGGCTGACCGGCCGCCCGACCACGCCGATCGCGGACTCCCTCGCGGTGGCCCTCAAGGGCTGACCAGGGCCGACCCCGGACGCCAGGGCACGGCCCGCCCGTCAGTCCCATATCGCGGATACGGTGATGACAGGCGGGTCGCCCGGCGCTACCGTCGGACGGGCCCCCTCGCCAGGGCGGTCACGCCGTCGGGGAGGGCCTTCATGCAGCCGCAGAAACAGCCGCAGCCGCACCACCAGGACCGCGCCGGTCTCCTCTACGGCTTCGCCGCGTACGGCCTGTGGGGCCTCGCCCCGCTCTTCTGGCCGCTGCTGCAACCCGCCGGGGCGGTCGAGATCCTCGCCCACCGCATGGTCTGGTCGCTGGTGGTCGTCGGGCTCCTCCTGCTGGTGCTGCGCCGCTGGTCCTGGGTCGGCCCGCTGCTGCGGCAGCCCCGGCGGCTCGGTCTCGTGGCGCTCGCCGCGACCGCCATCTCCGTCAACTGGGGCCTGTACATCTGGGGTGTCAACAGCGGGCACGTCGTCGAGACGGCGCTCGGCTACTTCATCAACCCGCTGGTCAGCATCGGCTTCGGCGTCCTGCTGCTGCGGGAGCGGCTGCGCCCCGCGCAGTGGGCGGCGGTCGGCGTCGGCGTGGTGGCGGTGGGCGTACTGGCCGTCGGCTACGGCAAGCTGCCCTGGATCGCCCTCACGCTGGCCTTCTCCTTCGCCACGTACGGCCTGGTCAAGAAGCGCATCGGGCTGGACGGGCTGGAGTCGCTGGCCGCCGAGACCGCCGTCCAGTTCCTGCCCGCGCTCGGCTTCCTCGGCTATCTCACGATGCGCGGCGACAGCACGTTCGGCAGCGGCGGCCTGGGGCATTCGGCGCTGCTGGTGAGCTGCGGGCTGATCACCGCGGGGCCGCTGATCCTGTTCGGCGCCGCCGCGGTACGGCTGCCGCTGTCGACGATCGGGATGCTCCAATACCTCACGCCGACCTCCCAGTTCATCCTGGGGCTGGTCGTCTTCCACGAGTACATGCCGCCGGAGCGATGGGCGGGCTTCGCCCTCGTCTGGGTCGCGCTCGCGCTGCTCACCTGGGACGCGCTGCGGACCGGTCACCGCGCCCGGCGGGAGCTGGCGGACGCCGCGGCCCTGGCGGCCGCGGCCCCGGCCACTGCCAGGAAGGCGGAGGCGGCGGAGGCACCGTAGGGACCGATATCCGGCGGGTGATGTCCGGTTTCCGCTCTTGACGGAGGGTCAGCCCCACCCGGAGCATCAGCCTCGCGCCATCGCGGCGTCACATTGTCACATCGCTCCACCACCCCCATGGGTATACGTACGTACGTGCATCACACAGCGTCACGTCCTTCCGTGCAGTCCCCGTTCGGAATCGGAGCCCCCCATGTCGTCATGTGCTGATCCGCACCGCGCCCCCCGAAGATCCGCGTCCCGCCGGACGGCCGCCGCGATCGCGGCCGGAACGGCGATCGCCGCCCTGGTCTCGGCCGCCCCCGCCACCTCCGCGGCCGCCGCGGCTCCCCCGCCGCCTCCGGCGGCCGCCGCCCTCGCCGTGCCGGACGTGCCCCTCGCGAACGTCAAGGCCCATCTGACCAAGCTCCAGTCCATCGCCACCGCCAACGGCGGCAACCGCGCCCACGGCCGTCCCGGCTACAAGGCGTCGCTCGACTACATCAAGGCCGCGCTGGACGCGGCCGGGTTCACCACCACGGTCCAGCAGTTCACCTCCAGCGGCTCCACCGGCTACAACCTCATCGCCGACTGGCCCGGCGGCGACACCGACAACGTGGTGTTCTCCGGCGCCCACCTGGACTCCGTCAGCGCGGGTCCCGGCATCAACGACAACGGCTCGGGGTCCGCCGCGGTCCTGGAGACCGCGCTCACCGTCGCCCGCTCGGGGCTGAAGCCCACCAAGCACCTGCGGTTCGCCTGGTGGGGCGCCGAGGAGCTGGGCATGGTCGGGTCGCGGAAGTACGTCAACGGCCTGTCGTCCGCCAACCGGGCGAAGATCGACGGCTATCTCAACTTCGACATGATCGGCTCGCCCAACCCGGGCTACTTCGTCTATGACGACGACACCCGCATCGAAGGCGTCTTCAAGGACTTCTTCGCCACCAAGGGCGTTGCGACGGAGAGAGAGACGGAGGGCGACGGGCGCTCCGACCACGCCCCGTTCAAGAACGCGGGCATCCCGGTGGGCGGCCTGTTCAGCGGCGCCGACTACATCAAGACCGCCGCCCAGGCCCAGAAGTGGGGCGGCACCTCCGGTCAGGCCTTCGACCGCTGCTACCACCGGTCGTGCGACACCACGACCAACATCAACGACACCGCGCTGGACCGCAACAGCGACGCCATCGCGTACGCCGTCTGGACGCTGTCCTCCTGACGCACCGGCATCACGGTCCGAGCGTTCGTACCCGTCGGTGCGGACCGCTCAGACCGTGATGTCCTTCGCGGTGAACCGGGCCCAGGCCGCCGAGCCGAACACCGCCAGATACAGCCCCTGGAGCTCCACGTTCTTGATCAGCTGGTCCCAGTAGACCGGCTGGCGCAGCAGATCCGCGAAGCTGAGCCAGTAGTGCGGGAAGAGATACGGGTGGATCGCGTGCAGCTGCGGGATCGTGTCCAGGATCTGCACGGTGACCACGAGCCCCACCGTGGTCGCCATGGCCGCGATGCCGCTGTTGGTGAGGGTGGAGACGAACAGGCCCACCGCCGCGATCCCCACCAGTGACAGCGCCACGGCGCCCGCCACACCGAGCGCCCGCACCAGCGCGTCACCGAAGGACACCGAGGTGCCGGAGATCAGCGTGACATCGCCGAGCGGGAACAGCATCGCCCCGGTCGCGAGTCCGGCGATGGCCACCGCGAGGGTCGCGGCCAGGCAGAACGTCAGGACGGTGACGAACTTGGCGAGCAGCAGCCGGGTACGCCCGGCGGGGGCGACCAGCAGATAGCGCAGCGTCCCCGGGCCCGCCTCACCGGCGATGGAGTCCCCGGCGATCACGCCGATGGCCATCGGCAGGAAGACGGGCAGCGTCGCCGCCAGCGCTGCGAAGACGAGGAAGATCCCGTTGTTGGTGATCTGGGAGAAGAAGGCGGGCCCGTCGCCGCTTCCTCCGCCACCGCCACCGCCGCCGCCCCCGCCTCCGCCGCGGCCGAAGCCACCGCCGTCGCTGGTCTCGATCTTCACGGCGACGCCGATGAGGACCGGGACGGCCGCGAGCACCCCGAGCAGCGCCAGCGTCCGCCAGCGGTGGAAGGTGGTGGACAGCTCGCTGCGGAAGAGGGCCAGCGCCCACAGCGGACGCGGCCGGGGCGCCTCGTACGACTCTCCGGTCCCGGGCGTCCCGCGTTTTTCAGCCGGTTCAGCCGTTTCGGCCGGTTCAGCCGCTCCAGCCGCTTCAGCCCGCGACATCGAATCCCTCCCCGGTCAGCGCCACGAAGGCGTCCTCCAGCGAGGCGCCCTCGGCGCCGAAGGCCCGTACCCGCACCCCGGCGCGCACCAGGGCGGCGTTCAGGTCGGCGGGCTCGGGCGCGGGCGAGGGCAGCTCTCCGGTGACCCGCTCCTCCAGGACCACCAGGTCCGTCACCCCGTGCTCCTTGAGGACGCGGACGGCGTCGGCCGGATCCGGGGTGGTGACGGACAGCCTGCCGCGGCTGCCCGCCGCCAGCTCGGCGACCGTGCCCTGGGCGATCAGACGGCCCTGGGCCATGACCGCCGCATGGGTACAGACCTGTTCGATCTCGTCGAGGAGGTGGGAGGAGAGGAAGACCGTGGTGCCCTCCCGGGCCAGCTCGCGCACCAGGGTGCGGATCTCGCGCATGCCCTGGGGGTCGAGCCCGTTGGTCGGCTCGTCCAGCACCAGCAGCTCACGCGGCTGGAGCAAGGCGGCGGCCAGGCCGAGGCGCTGCTTCATCCCCAGCGAGTACGCCCGGGCCTTCTTCCCCGCCGCGGCCCCGAGCCCGACCCGGTCCAGGGCGGCCGCGGCGCGGGCGGCACGGGTGCGGGGGTCGGCGGTGGGGTCGGCGGCGTCGTAGCGCAGCAGATTGTCCCGGCCGCTCAGATACGGATAGAGGGCGGGCCCCTCGATGAGGGCGCCCACCCTCGGCAGGACGCTGCGGGCGGCGCGCGGCATCGGCCGCCCCAGCAGCCGGGCGCCGCCCGAGGTAGGCTCGATCAGGCCCATGAGCATGCGGATGGTCGTCGTCTTCCCCGAGCCGTTGGGCCCGAGGAAGCCGAAGACGCTGCCGCGCGGAACGGTCAGGTCGAGCCCGTCGACGGCGAGCTGCCCGCCCCGGTAGCGCTTGGTGAGCCCGCGGGTCTCCACCACGGCATCGGCGGACGGCTCGTCCACGGGCTCTCCTTCCCTGTGCTTCTACTTGGCCTTGTCGGCGGCCGCGACCAGGGCGTCCTTGTCGACCGCGCCGACGAAGACCTTGCCGTCGTCGGTCATCAGCGCGTTCACCAGGCGGGTGCTGAACACCGTGCCGGAGCCGAAGTCGCCCTTGACCTTCTTGCCGAAGTTGCCGAGGAGACCGGAGGCCGCTCCGCCGTCGCCGCCCGGGGCGGAGGGAGACTCGCCGGTCGCACCGGTCTTCTGGCCGTCGTCGAGGCGGGCGATGGTGTCCCAGCCCTTGCCGGTGATGTTCTTCAGCCCGGACAAGGGGCCGCCGGACATGGCGTCGGCGCCGCCCGGCCGCTCCGTGAAGCCCTTCTCGCGGTGGTCGGCCTTCCCCCGGTGGCCGGCGGCGCCGTCCTCGGTGACCTTGGCGCCCTTGGGCGGGGTGAAGTCGAAGGTGCCCGCGGCGGGCTTGCCGAAGTCCACCTTGGTGAAGCCCACGTCGACGGCCGCCTTGCCGCCGCTCTTCGGGGTGAGGGTGAACTTCAGCGGCACACCGTTGTCCGCGTCGACCGCGATACGGATCGAGCCGACCGTGGACGCGCTCTGCTTGGGCTTGATCAGCAGCTGGTAGGCGTCCCGGTCGGCGACCCGGGTGGTGCCGTCGACCGTCACCTCGGTGGTGTCGTCCACGGCGGCGAGCATCTGCTTCGCGAGCTGCTGCGGGGTGGCGCCCCGCAGGTCACGGGGTGCCTCGCGCTGGTGGTCGCGCTTGCCCGCGGCGTCCTTCGGGGCGGTGGAGTGGTAGACCGAGTTGCTGCCGCTGTCGTACGCCCACAGCTGGTCACCATTGTGGATCATGCTGTACTCGGCGGCGTTCTCGACGATCGACACCTTCTGCTGATCGGGGCCGTCGGCGGCCACCCGCAGGGTGTGCGTACCGGACACCAGCTCGGCGAGCTTGGACTCCGGCGAGGCCGTCGCGCCCTTCTCGCCCGCGAGGTCGTTCGCGGCACCGGCGAGGGAGCCGCCGCCCGGCAGCGTGGGGAGGCCCAGATCGGTGGTGATCTTCAGCGAGCCGGACACCTGCTGCTGGTCCGAGGCGGCCATCTTGCTGATCAGCTGCTGTGCCGTGATCTTCGGCAGATCCGGGGCGCCGCCGCTGGCCAGCGCCGGGACGAGCCCGATCGTCGCGGCCGCGATGCCCGCCACCGCGACCGGAGCCCCGTAGCGGAGCGCCTTCGTACGCCGTGTTGGTCGCTCCTCGTCCCAGAAGCCGTCGTCGGCGACCTGTATCGGTCGGATCCGTGCCATGTTGCTCTACCTCCGTCGTCGGCGGCGGTCGTCAGCCTGCACTCGTCCACCTCTCGGGCCATTGTCTCCCGATCCCGCCATGTGGTGGTGTGTTCATCCCACCAAAACGGGAGCGCCGATACGTCAGCCCGCAGGATCACGTCCGTGTACTGCTCGGGTATGACGGCCCGCGCCCCGGGGCGGATCCCCCTCGGGGTATCCCGTAGGGGGTGTCGTGCCGATCAGGCCGGATCCGGGGGTCACCCGGCCCGGTGGGCCACCGCGTCGCACAGGCCCTCCAGGGCCGACTTCGCCGGGCCCTCCGGCAGGGGGGCCAGCATCGACCGGGCCTCCGCCGCATAGCGCAGCGTGTCCTGGCGGGCCTGCTCCAGGGCGGGGTGGGCGCGCAGCAGCCGCAGCACCTCCGCATGGCGGGCGTCGTCGGTGAGGTCGCCCGCGAGCAGCTCGCACAGCTCCCGGTCCTCCGGCGCACCGGTCACCTCCGCCTGCGCCCGCAGATGCAGGACGGGGAGGGTGGCGATACCCTCGCGCAGATCGGTGCCGGGGGTCTTGCCGGACTCATGGCTGTCGCTGGCGATGTCCAGTACGTCGTCGGCCAGCTGGAAGGCCATCCCGAGCCGCTCGCCGTACTGGGTCAGGATGTTGACGATGGACTCGTCGGCGCCCGACATCATCGCGCCGAACCGCCCCGAGACGGCGATCAGCGAGCCCGTCTTGCCCGCGAGGACGTCCAGATAGTGCTCGATGGGGTCGCGGCCGCGCGGTCCCGCGGTCTCCAGGATCTGGCCCGTCACCAGCCGCTCGAACGCCTCGGCCTGGACCCGCACCGCCTCCGGACCCAGATCGGCCAGCACGTGCGAGGCGCGGGCGAAGAGGAAGTCACCGGTGAGCACCGCGACGGAGTTGCCCCAGCGGGCGTTGGCGCTGGGCACCCCGCGCCGCACCTCGGCCTCGTCCATCACGTCGTCGTGGTACAGCGTGGCCAGATGCGTCAGCTCGACGACGACCGCCGAGGGCACCACACCGGGGGCGTACGGGTCGCCGAACTGCGCGGCCAGCAGCACCAGCAGGGGCCGGAAACGCTTCCCGCCCGCGCGCACCAGATGCTGGGCGGCTTCGGTGATGAACGGCACGTCACTCTTGGTGGCCTCCAGCAGGCCCTCTTCGACAGCCGTCAGCCCGGCCTGGGTGTCGGCTTCCAGAGTCCGGTCCCGCACGCTCAGCCCGAAGGGCCCGATGACGCTCACGGGGTACTCCTGTCTGCCTACGTTCACGCGGAATGTCGATGTGTCGCCGCCTCCACCAAAAGGCAGCGTATCCGGTCGGGTATCGATCACTGTGGGCGCCTTCCCGCCTTGTGCGCCGCACAAAGCCCTCGCCCGGATCGACCGGCTTCTCCACACCGTCCCGCGATCACCAGCAGATCATTCATCATGCGGCCCCCGACCGTTCACCGATCGGGGGCCGTCAGCCCGCCAGGGGCCTCATCCGTGCGCCGTGGCCACCGCCTTCGCCAGCCGGGGCGACGCGTACTCCGTGCCGCAGACGAACCGCATCGCCGGGCCGAAGGAGGCCGCCGCCGGAATTCCCGTGAAGTACAGCCCCGGTACGGACGAGCCATACCCGGCGTCCAGCCGGGGTCCACCGGCGCCGGTGACCACTGCGGCGCGCAGCTCGGGGCCGAGGAAGCCGAGCGCGGCCAGATTCATCCGATAGCCCGTCGCGGCCAGCACATGGTCCGCGGCCAGCTCGCCGACCCGGCCGCTGCCGCCGCGCAGCGTGAGCACCGCGCGGCCGCCGTCCTCCACGGTGACCCGGGTGATCCGCACCCCCTGGGTGACCTGCACCCGCCCCGCGAAGCGCCCGCGCAACCACCAGGCGCCCTTGGGGCCGAGCACCGAGCGCACCAGATACGCCCGGAGCGGTGCGGGCAGCCGCCGGAAGCCCGCCGCGTGGTACGACAGCGCGTACAGCGACCAGGCGCGCCCGAAGGGGGACACGGGCCGCAGCCGGGGCTGACGGTCCGGCGGGGCGCCGAAGGCGACCGCGGCCCTCCCGCGGGCCACCACCCGCACCGACGCGGCGCCCGCCTCGGCCAGCAGCACCGCGCTCTCCAGCGCCGACTGCCCGGCGCCGACCACCACGACCTCGCGCCCCGCGAATTGTCCGAGGTCCCGGTGGTGCGAACTGTGCGAGACCGGCCCGGCCGCCGACGGCCCGTCGGGGACGGCGGCGGCGAACTCGGCGGGCAGATGGGCGAGCCCGCTGAGCCCGCTGGCGACGACGACGGCCCGCGCCGTGAACTGCTCCCCCGAATCCAGCTTGAGCTCGAAGCGGCCGCCCCGCCGGTCGACGGCCACGACCCGGGTCCGCTCCAGCTCCGGCACCAGCCGCTCCTGGAACCACAGCCCGTACTCCGCGAAGGTCTCGACGGGGATGATGTCCCAGTCGGACTGATACCGCTTGCCGCCCACCGCGTGGCAGTAGTCGAGCAGAGTGTGCCCCGGCTGCGGTGCGTCGATGGTCGACGCGACCGGGGTGGACTTGAGCAGCATGCCCGCGGGCATCTGCTCGCGCCAGCTCACCATCGGCTCCCCGAAGACGCGGACGGGCAGGCCGCGGGCGCGTAAGTGGGCGGCGGTCGACAGACCGTACGGACCGGCCCCGATGACTGCTACCGGATCGTTCACGAATCCCCTCCCCAAGGTGTTACCTGTTCTTGGCGCGCCACATCCGGTACAGATGCGTCGCGCCGGGCCCCACGCAGCGCGCCAGCATGGTGAAGAACGGCCGCATGTCGTCGCGCGCGGCCCATGCCAGCTCGGTCCCGCTCGCCCGGGCGGGGGCGTGCGGCGTGGTGTATCCACTGCGGCGGTAGGCGAGCAGGGCGGGCAGGTCGATGTTCTCGACGACGAACCGCCGGTCCGCCAGCTGCTCCGCCTCGGGCACCGGGCGCCCCGTCAGATCGAGGTGCTGGGCCCGGACGACATCGAGCCGCGCCCCGTTCTCGAAGAGCCGGAACTGCGCGCCCATCCGCGGGTTGAAGTCCAGCAGCTTGTACCGCCCGTCGCGCCGGTCGAAGCGCCAGTCCAGATCGACGATGCCGCTGAAGCCGATCCGCTGGATGAACCGGGCCGTCATCCCGGCCAGCTCCTTGTTGTCCACCGCGTACGCACACGCCGTCATGCCCGCGTGCGGCGGCCAGGACCGCACCTTGACGCCGGTGAACATCGCCAGCGGTGTGGACTGCGCGTCGAAGTAGGCGTGCACGATCCAGTCCTCGGCGGACTCCCGCGGGAGGTACTCCTGAAGCACCACCCCGGGCCGCGGCCCCCAGTCCCGGGCCAGCGCCAGCAGCTCGCGCGGCCCGGCGATCCGGGTCGTCCCGCCCACCGCGGGCTGCCTCCGCCGCTCGAACGCCTCCCGGTTCTTGGCGACGACCGGAAACCGCGCGCTCACCGCGAACGCCTTGACGTCCGCGTACGAACCGGGGAACGCCGCCTCCGGGGTGGGCACCGCATGCGCGACGCACAGCTCGTACAGCCCCTGCTTGCTGGCCAGCCGCCGGGGCAACCCCGGCTCGGTGCGCGGGAAGAGGAACCGGCCCTCCCCGGCGAGCACATCGGCATGCTCGCCGATCAGCACCGCCGCCTCCTCGTCCGTGGGCAGCAGGACGGTCGGACGGCCGATCGCCCGCCCTGCCCGCAGCAGCCCCTCCACCAGCCGCTCCGGCCGCTCCCTGCCGGTGGTCGGCCAGACGAAGGCCCGCCTCAGATAGCGCGATTGGGCGGCCGGGGTCCAACGGTCCTCGGTGACCGCGTACATGGGTACGCCGAGACGACCCAGGGAGCGAATGGCCCCCACGCCCCCGTGATGCAGCGGGTAATCGCCTATCTTCACGATCAGCCCCGGCACGGAACGGTCCACCGCGAACGGCACGGCACTGCTCGCCACGAGTCCCCCTCGGTCACCCCACCGCAGTGGTCCCCCCACTGTGCGTGACCTGATGAAGGACGCTACTTCGGAATCACTCCCTCCAGCAAGGAGGATCCGGACATTGCCATCCCTTTAGGTGGCAGTCACCCCACAAGGGTGGCGCACCCCGGGCCATAGGGTGTGGACCGGCCAACCCAAGGCGACGAGGAGAAGGCGAGGCACCACCCATGGCGCAGCGAAGCCCGCTCGACCTGCCCGAAGGCGATCCCTTCGGCCCGGACAACCTCCCCTATGGCGTGTTCACCACCTCCAACGCTCCTCATCTGCGGAAAATCGGCGTGCGCTACGGCGCCCATGTGCTGGACGCGGGTGCCGCCGCGGCGGCCGCGGCCTCCCCGCACGCCGAACTGCTCGGCGCCTCCTCGCTCAACCCGCTGATGGCCGCGGGCCGTCCGGTCTGGCAGGCCGTCCGCGCGGAGCTGCGCGACTGGCTGACCAACCCGGCGCACCGGCACGCCATCGAGCCCCTGATGCACCCCCTCACCACCCTCGCCCTCCACCTCCCGATCGAGGTGGCGGACTATGTCGACTTCTTCGCCAGCGAGCACCACGCCTCCAACGCGGGCAAGATCTTCCGCCCGGACGGCGACGCCCTCACCCCCAACTGGAAGCACATGCCGATCGGCTACCACGGCCGGGCCGGCACCGTGCTCGTCTCGGGCTCGCCCATCGTCCGCCCCCACGGCCAGCGGCTGCCTCCGGCCGAGGCCCCCGCCTCGCCCGCCCCCGCATCAGCTTCTCCTTCTTCGTCCGCATCGTCCGCTCCTCCCCGGCCGGTCTTCGGCCCCTCGCTGCGCCTCGACTTCGAAGCCGAGGTCGCGTTCGTCGTCGGCGCGCCCTCACCCCTGAATACACCGCTGCCCCTCGCCGGGTTCCACGATCACGTCTTCGGCGTCTGCCTCCTCAACGACTGGTCCGCCCGCGACATCCAGGCCTGGGAGTACCGCCCCCTCGGCCCCTTCCTCGGCAAGTCCTTCGCCACCTCCCTCGCCGCCTGGATCACCCCGCTGGACGCCCTCGCCGCGGCCCGTACCGCCCCGCCCGCCCGCGACGTCCCGCCGCTCCCCTACCTCGACGACGCGGCCGCCGAGCCCGGCGGGTTCGATCTGCGCATCGAGGTCGCCGTCAACGGCCACACCGTCTCCCGGCCCCCGTTCTCCGCCATGTACTGGACGGCGGCTCAGCAGCTCGCCCATCTGACGGTGAACGGCGCCTCGCTGCGCACCGGCGACGTCTTCGCCTCCGGCACGGTCAGCGGCCCGCGCCCGGACGAGCTGGGCTGCCTGCTCGAACTCACCTGGGGCGGCCGCGACCCTCTGCACCTCCCGGACGGCACCCGGACGTTCCTGGAGGACGGCGACGAGGTGACCCTCACCGCCTGGGCACCCGGCCCGGACAAGGTCCGCATCGGAATGGGTGAGGTGACCGGCCACGTCGTTCCGGCGGCGTCATGAGCGAATGCTAATTTGTCGTGCTCCTGCCCTGACGGCCCTGATATCCGAGGAGAAGCGCGTGAAGAAGGCAGCGAGCATCGCCGGGACGGTGGCCGCGGCCGCCCTCCTGCTCACGGCGTGCGGCAGTGACAGCGACGAGGGGACGAAGGACACGTCCAAGGACACCCCGTCGGCACAGGAGTCGAGCGCCCCGGCGGAGGGGGGCGCGAACTCCAAGATCACCGGCGCCTACCTCGCCAAGAGCGGCAGCCAGACGCTCATCCTGTCCATCGGCGGCGAGAAGGCGTCCCTGATCGCGGGCAAGCACGTCTGCAACGGTGAGTACACCGACACCGGCGAGAAGATGCTGATGCTCAAGTGCGCCGACGGCAACACCGACCGCGCCATGGGCAAGGTGGCCCCGAGCGGGGACGGCAAGACGCTCACCGTCGACTGGGACGCGCTCTCGGAGAACGACACCTTCACCCGGACCACCTCCCCCAGCGACATCCCGTCGAACATCCCGACCTCGCTGCCCTCCGACATCCCCACCGACCTGCCGACGAACCTCCCGTCGAGCTGACCCCTCCAGCTGCCCCGCGAGCCCCCGGCAACCGCCGGGGGCTCGCCGCGCACAGTGGCAGATCTTGCTGATGAGGTAGTCCTTGGGTCGACCACTGATCCGGACGCGGCGGCTTTGTGTGCGTGGTCGGCTACGACCGTGGTGAGCCCGTCGGGTTCGCTTGCGGGGCGCCGCTGGTGGCGGGGCGGGAGTGGTGGCAGGGGCATCTGGCCCCTGGGGCGCGGGTTCGTACGTTCGGGCTCTCCGAACCGCTTGTTCGGCCGAAGCACGGCTGTGGCACGTCGACTGCGCGTCTCGTTGCGAACTCGGGACGGGGAGTTCGACGGCGAGCTCCGGTTAGCCATGCGATCCGTAGAGCGTTGAACGTCGTCATAACCTGCCGCACACGATCAGCGACATTCCTCATCAAGGGGCGTGGGGAGACAAGTAACGCCACCGGGGCCCGCAGGGCGCCGGCTTTCTCGCACGCACGCCGCCATGACGCCCGCGAGGAGGTGGAGCTGCCCTTTATTGAGGCCACCCGCACTCGTCGACTGCGGTTTTAGCGGGGCGTTTCCTCGCCGGTTCGTCCGGGCCACGCAGTCGACGCCCGACGGGAGCCGATTAGTCCTCTTCATGCGTAGTCGACGGCGAGATCACGGGCGAGGTAGCGTTCCCCCACTCCTACCCGAAGCGAAAGGTAACTCCTATGCGCGCCCGTGCCACTGCACTTGTTGCCACTGCAGCAATGGCTCTCGGAGCCATCGGAATTTCGACAGCTCCGGCCAGTGCTGCCGACAAGGTGCACCGCGGAAAAGACGGATGCTTCTCGTGGTCCTGGGAGGACGGCGGGGTCTTTACTACCACGATCTACCTCAAGAACAATTGCAAGACCACGCACAAGGCAGAGATCATTTGGACTAATGGCGCTGAGAGCCACGTGACCCTCAAGGCCGGCCAGAAGGGAAGCGACTACAGCGCTGCGGCCGACGGAGTGAAGTCCGTCGAGGACCTGGGCTGAACCTTCCCCTTACCGCTCAAGGGCTCAACAACGGAGAGAGAGCGTGGCTCACGCCCACAAGAGGCGCCCCTTGTCGGGGCGCCTCTCTCTGTTTCAGGTCACTGACCTGGTTTTTCGTCATGGAACAGGGGACGGGAATCGAACCCGCGCTCTGAGCCCGGAAAGCTCGGGGAACCCGCGCAGGGCCGCCCCGGCCGGGACACCCTCGCCCCGCCCCGGCCGGGACGGGGCGGGGCGGGCCGGGGCGGGGTGAGGGAAAGGACTACCGCACGAAGACGCCCGCTTGGCCCGCCAGGTCGAGGAAGTACTGCGGCGCCACGCCCAGCACCACCGTGACCGCGACGCCGATCGCGATCGCCGACGAGGTCAGGGGGCTCGGGACGGCCACCGACGGGCCGTCCGTGCGGGGTTCGCTGAAGAACATCAGCACGATCACCCGGATATAGAAGAAGGCCGCGATCGCCGACGAGATCACACCGATCACGACGAGCGCGCCCGCGCCCCCGTCCGCCGCCGCCTTGAAGACCGCGAACTTCCCCGCGAACCCACTGGTCAGCGGGATACCGGCGAAGGCCAGCAGGAAGACCGCGAAGACGGCGGCCACCAGGGGCGAACGGCGGCCGAGACCGGCCCACTTCGACAGGTGGGTGGCCTCGCCGCCCGCGTCGCGCACCAGGGTGACCACGGCGAAGGCGCCGAGGGTCACGAAGGAGTACGCGGCGAGGTAGAAGAGGACGGAGGAGATGCCGTCGGGGGTCGTGGCGATGACACCGGCGAGGATGAACCCGGCGTGGGCGATGGAGGAGTAGGCGAGCAGCCGCTTCACATCGGTCTGGGTGACGGCGACGATCGCGCCGCCCAGCATGGTGACGATGGCGACGCCCCACATCACCGGCCGCCAGTCCCAGCGCAGCCCCGGCAGGACGACGTACAGCAGCCGCAGCAGCGCGCCGAAGGCCGCCACCTTGGTGGCCGCGGCCATGAAGCCGGTGACCGGGGTGGGGGCGCCCTGGTAGACGTCCGGGGTCCACATGTGGAACGGCACGGCGCCGATCTTGAACAGCAGGCCCATCAGTACCAGCGCCCCGCCGAGGAGCAGCAGCGCGTCGTTGCCCATGGTCCCGGCGAGCGCCGGGGTGACGTTGCGGACCTGGCCGTCGACGACGTCGGCGATACCGGCGTACGCGACGGTGCCCGCGTAGCCGTACAGCAGGGCGATCCCGAAGAGCAGGAACGCCGAGGAGAAGGCGCCGAGCAGGAAGTACTTGACGGCGGACTCCTGGGACAGCATCCGGTGGCGCCGGGCGAGCGCGCACAGGACGTACAGCGGGAGGGAGAAGACCTCCAGCGCGACGAAGAGGGTCAGCAGATCGTTCGCGGCGGGGAAGACGAGCATGCCGCCCACCGCGAAGAGGACCAGCGGAAAGACCTCGGTGGTGGTGAACCCGGCCTTGACGGCGGCCTTTTCGGCGTCGCCGCCGGGCACGGCGGCGGCCTGTGCCGCGAAGTTGTCGACGCGGTTGCCGTGGACGACCGGGTCGAGCCGCCGCTCGGCGAAGGTGAACACCGAGACCAGCGCGACCAGGAGGATGGTGCCCTGGAGGAAGAGCGCGGGTCCGTCGACGGCGATGGCACCCATGGCCGCGACGTGGGCCTTTCCGGTGCCGTAGTCGCTCGCGGCGAGGCCGATGACGGCCGCGAAGGCCGCGGCGAGGGAGACGACGGAGACGAACAGCTGCGCGGCGTAACGCTGCGCGCGCGGCAGGAACGCCTCGACCAGTACGCCGATGATCGCGGCGCCGAGCACGATCAGGGTGGGCGCCAGCTGCCCGTACTCGATGTGCGGCGCGGGGATCTTGTCGGGCGCCGCCGCCGCTGTCGTCCACAGGCTGTGGACAGTGGCCGCGTGGGTCACTTGGCACCTCCGGAAGCACCGTCGTGGGAAGCACCCTCGGGCTTGGGGCTGTAGTGGAACCAGCCCGCGTCAGTGACGGGGTGATCGGGCTTGGGATCCTTCTCGTCCACCACGGACAGCGTGTGGTCGACCGCCGGGTTGACGATCTCCGTCAGCGGCTTGGGGTAGACGCCGAGGAAGAGCAGCAGCGCGATCAGCGGCGCGACGACGAGGAGTTCGCGCGGCCGCAGATCGGGCATGGACCGCACCTCCTCCTTCACCGGGCCGGTCATGGTGCGCTGGTAGAGGATCAGGACGTACAGCGCGGCGAGCACGATGCCGAGGGTGGCGATCACGCCGACCACCGGATAGCGGGCGAACGCGCCGACGAGCACCAGGAACTCGCTGATGAAGGGCGCGAGCCCGGGCAGCGAGAGGGTGGCCAGACCGCCGATCAGGAAGGTGCCGGCGAGCACCGGGGCGACCTTCTGCACCCCGCCGTAGTCGGCGATGAGCCGCGAGCCGCGCCGGGTGATGAGGAACCCGGCCACCAGCATCAGCGCGGCGGTCGAGATGCCGTGGTTGACCATGTAGAGGGTGGCGCCGCCCTGGCCCTGGGTGGTCATGGCGAAGATGCCGAGGATGATGAAGCCGAAGTGGGAGATCGAGGCGTAGGCGATCAGCCGCTTGATGTCCCGCTGGCCGATCGCCAACAGCGCGCCGTAGATGATGCTGATGAGCGACAGGACCAGGATCACCGGGGTGGCCCACTTGCTGGCCTCGGGGAAGAGCTGGAGGCAGAAGCGGAGCATCGCGAAGGTGCCGACCTTGTCGACGACCGCGGTGATCAGCACGGCGACGGGGGCGGTGGACTCGCCCATCGCGTTGGGCAGCCAGGTGTGCAGCGGCCACAGCGGCGCCTTCACCGCGAAGGCGAAGAAGAAGCCGAGGAACAGCAGCCGTTCGGTGGTGGTCGCGAAGTCGAGCTGTCCGCTCGCCCGGGCCTCCACGATCTGCTGGAGCGAGAAGGTGCCGGTGCCCAGGTCGTCGGCGGTGACCGCGTAGAGGCCGACCACCGCGGCCAGCATGATCAGCCCGCCCGCCAGGTTGTACAGCAGGAACTTCACCGCGGCGTAACTGCGCTGGGTGGCCGTCTCCTCCTCGGACCGCTCCCCGGCCCGGTCCCCGAAGCCGCCGATGAGGAAGTACATCGGGATGAGCATGGCTTCGAAGAAGATGTAGAAGACGAAGACGTCGGTGGCCTCGAAGGAGATCACCACCATCGCCTCGACCAGCAGGATCAGCGCGAAGAAGCCCTGGGTGGGCCGCCAGCGGCGGTTGGGCCGGGCGCCTTCCAGCGGGTCGGCGTCATGCCAGCCCGCCAGGATGATGAAGGGGATGAGCACGGCGGTGAGCGCGATCAGGGCGACCGCGATGCCGTCCACGCCCAGTTCGTAGCGGACCCCGAAGTCCTTGATCCAGGCGTGGGATTCGGTGAGCTGGAAGCGGCCGCCGTCCGGGTCGAAGCGGACCGTGATGACCGCGGCGAGGGCGAGGGTGACCAGGGAGAAGGCCAGCGCCACCCACTTGGCGGCGGCTCGCTGGGCGGCGGGCACCGCGGCGGTGGCGACCGCGCCGAGCGCGGGCACCGCGGCCGTGGCCGTCAGCAGGGGAAAGGACATGACTCAGACCGCCCTCATCAGCAGGGTCGCGGCGATGAGCACCGCCGTACCGCCGAACATCGAGACCGCGTACGTACGGGCGTAGCCGTTCTGGAGCTTGCGCAATCGGCCGGAGAGCCCGCCGACCCCGGCCGCGGTGCCGTTGACCACGCCGTCGACCAGTTTGTGGTCGACGTAGACCAGACCGCGGGTGAGGTAGCGGCCGGGCTGGACGAGCGCGACGTGGTTGAAGTCGTCCTGGAGCAGGTCGCGGCGGGCGGCCCGGGTGAGCAGGGAGCCGCGCGGCGCCGTGCGCGGCACGGGCCTGCGCCCGTACTGCGCCCAGGCGAGGGCGACGCCGATGGCCAGGACGACCATCGTCCCCGCGGTGACCGTCGCGGCGCTGAGCG
The DNA here is from genome assembly GCF_052851135.1 of Streptomyces sp. BRA346. Classification (NCBI taxonomy): domain Bacteria; kingdom Bacillati; phylum Actinomycetota; class Actinomycetes; order Kitasatosporales; family Streptomycetaceae; genus Streptomyces; species Streptomyces sp. BRA346. The sequence goes on from NZ_JAIWIH010000031.1 coordinate 22,322, forward strand.
GGGAGTGGCCGTGGCTGTGGCCGGTGACCGGTTCGAGCCACTTCAGGAACGCGTCGTTCAGGCTGAAAAGACCGCCCGCGAAGACCGACCCGAAGGCCAGGACGATCATGGGGATCGTCATGGATTTAGGCGACTCGTGCGGATGCGGCAGCTCGCCGGGGCGCACGTCGATACCGGGTTCGACGCTGGGCGCCTTGTCCGGGTCGGGCGCGGGCTCCCACCGCTTCTCGCCGAAGAACGTCATCAGCATCACGCGCGTCATGTAGTACGCGGTGATGGCCGCGCCCAGCAGGGCCGCGCCGCCGAGGATCCAGCCCTCGGTGCCGCCCTTGGCGAAGGCCGCCTCGATGATCTTGTCCTTGGACCAGAAGCCGGAGAGCCCCGGGAAGCCGATGATGGCGAGGTAGCCGAGGCCGAAGGTGACGAAGGTGACCGGCATGTACTTCCTCAAGGCCCCGTACTTGCGCATGTCGACCTCGTCGTTCATGCCGTGCATGACCGACCCGGCGCCGAGGAAGAGCCCCGCCTTGAAGAAGCCGTGGGTGACCAGGTGCATGATCGCGAAGACATAGCCGACCGGGCCGAGCCCGGCGGCCAGGATCATGTAGCCGATCTGCGACATCGTCGACCCGGCCAGGGCCTTCTTGATGTCGTCCTTCGCGCAACCGACGATCGCACCGAAGAGCAGCGTGACCGCGCCGACCGCGACCACCGCGGCCTGTGCGTCGGGCGCCGCGTTGAAGATCGCGCCGGAGCGGGTGATCAGGTACACGCCCGCGGTCACCATGGTCGCCGCGTGGATCAGGGCCGAGACCGGGGTCGGGCCCTCCATCGCGTCGCCGAGCCAGGACTGGAGCGGCACCTGGGCCGACTTGCCGCACGCGGCGAGCAGCAGCATCAGCCCGATGGCGGTGAGCTTGCCCTCGCCCGCGTCCTCCGCGCCTCCCAGCACGGGGGCGAAGGCGAAGGTCCCGAAGGTCGTGAACATCAGCATGATCGCGATGGACAGGCCCATGTCGCCGACGCGGTTGACGATGAACGCCTTCTTCGCCGCCGTCGCCGCGCTCGGCTTGTGCTGCCAGAAGCCGATGAGCAGGTACGAGGCGAGGCCGACGCCCTCCCAGCCGACGTACAGCAGCAGGTAGTTGTCGGCGAGGACGAGCAGCAGCATCGCCGCGAGGAAGAGATTGAGATAGCCGAAGAAGCGGCGGCGCCGCTCGTCGTGCGCCATGTAGCCGATCGAGTAGATGTGGATCAGCGTGCCCACACCCGAGATCAGCAGCACGAAGGTCATCGACAGCTGATCGAGCTGGAAGGCGACGTCCGCGCGGAAGCCGCCCACCGGAATCCAGCTGAAGACCTGGCTGTGCAGGGCGCGGTCGTGCTCGCCCCGGCCGAGCATGTCGGCGAAGAGCACGGCGCCGATCACGAAGGAGGCGCCCGCGAGCACCGTGCCCAGGTAGTGGCCCGTGCGGTCCAGCCGCCGGCCCCCGCACAGCAGCACGGCAGCGCCGAGCAGCGGGGCCGCGACGAGCAATCCGATGAGGTTCTCCACTTGAACGCGACCCCTTCTAGAGCTTCATCAGGCTGGCGTCGTCGACCGAGGCCGAATGGCGGGAGCGGAAGACGGTCACGATGATCGCGAGGCCGACCACGACCTCCGCCGCCGCGACGACCATCGTGAAGAACGCGATGATCTGGCCGTCGAGGTTGCCGTGCAGCCGGGAGAAGGTGACGAACGCGAGGTTGCACGCGTTCAGCATCAGCTCGACGCACATGAAGAGGACGATCGCGTTCCGCCGGATCACGACCCCGGCCGCACCGATGGTGAACAACAGAGCGGCCAGGTAGAGGTAGTTGACCGGATTCACTTGGCGGCTCCCTTGCGGTGCTCGACGTCCCCGGACGCGCCCACAGCGCCTTCAGCGCCGTCGGCGCCCTCGGCCTCGGCGCCCTCCGGCTTCCGCCGCCCGAGCCAGCGCTCCGAGCGCTGCTCCAGCGCCGCCAGCTCCGCCAGCGCCTCACCGGAGACGTCCCGGACCTGGCCGCGGCCGCGCAGCGTCGCGTTGACGCTCAGCTCGGACGTCGTGCCGTCGGGCAGCAGACCGGGGATGTCCACCGCGTTGTGCCGGGCGTAGACGCCCGGGGCGGGCAGCGGCGGGACGTGCTTGCCGGTGCGCACCCGCGCCTCGGACTGCTCGCGCTGGCTGCGCGCGCGCTCGGTGCGCTCGCGGTGGGTCAGCACCATGGCGCCGACCGCCGCGGTGATCAGCAGCGCGCCGGTGATCTCGAAGGCGAAGACGTACTTGGTGAAGACCAGGGCCGCCAGGCCCTCCACATTGCCGCCGGAGTTGGCCTGCGCCAGCCCGTCGAACGTCTTCAGCGAGGCGTTCCCGATTCCGGCGCACAGCAGGATGCCGAAGCCGAGCCCGCACAGGGCGGCGAGCCAGCGCTGCCCCTTCAGGGTCTCCTTCAGCGAATCGGCCGCGGTGACGCCGACCAGCATCACGACGAAGAGGAAGAGCATCATGATCGCGCCGGTGTAGACGACGATCTGGACGACGCCCAGGAAGTACGCCCCGTTGGCCAGGTAGAAGACCGCCAGGACGATCATGGTGCCCGCCAGGCTGAGGGCGCTGTGCACGGCCTTGCGCATCAGGATCGTGCACAGCGCGCCGATCACGGCGACCGTGCCGAGCACCCAGAACTGGACGGCCTCGCCGGTGGAGGTGGTGGAGGCCGCCGCGGCCAGCGCGCCGCTCATGCCTGCACCCCCCGTCCCGCCTGGTCGTCCGACGCGGTGACGTCCTCGTTCCCCGCGGCCTGGTCGGACAGGGTCTCGCCCTTGCTGACCGCGACCTGACGGGTGGTCCCGGGCGCGGCCTCGGTCACCAGCCCGCGGTAGTAGTCCTGCTCGTCCGTCCCCGGATAGATGGCGTGGGGGCTGTCGACCATGCCGTCCTCGAGGCCCGCGAGCAGCTCTTCCTTGGTGTAGATGAGCGATTCGCGGGTGCGGTCGGCCAGCTCGTACTCATTGGTCATGGTCAGCGCCCGGGTGGGGCACGCCTCGACGCACAGGCCGCACAGGATGCAGCGCAGATAGTTGATCTGGTAGACGCGGCCGTAGCGCTCGCCCGGCGAGTAGCGCTCCTCGTCGGTGTTGTCCGCGCCCTCCACGTAGATCGCGTCCGCCGGGCAGGCCCAGGCGCACAGCTCGCATCCGATGCACTTCTCCAGCCCGTCCGGATGCCGGTTGAGCTGGTGACGTCCGTGGAAGCGGGGCGCGGTGGGCTTCTTCTCCTCGGGGTACTGCTCGGTCAGCCGCTTCTTGAACATGGCCTTGAAGGTCACGCCGAAGCCGGCCACGGGGTTCTGGAAGTCAGACACCATCGGCCTCCTTTCCGTCACTGACAGTGTCGGGGCCACCACTGACAATCAGCTCCCGTTCCTGTCGGGAGCGCCGTCGCGGTACGGGCGGCAGGGACTGGCCGGGCAGCGGCGGCACCGGGAATCCGCCCGCCATCGGGTCGAAGGCGGGCTCGGGACCCTCCTCCACCGCCGGTCCGGCCTCGCCCTTCGCAGCCGCCCCGCGGTCGCGGAAGACGTCGACGACGAAGGACAGCAGCAGCAGCGTGATCACCGCGCCGCCGACGTACAGCACGATCGACTGGTTGTCGTAGTTCTCGCTGCGCAGCGCCCGCACGGTGGCGACCAGCATCAGCCAGACCATCGAGATCGGGATGAGGACCTTCCAGCCCAGCTTCATGAACTGGTCGTAGCGCACCCGGGGCACCGAGGCGCGGATCCAGATGAAGACGAACAGCGACGAGACGACCTTGCCGACGAACCACAACAGCGGCCACCAGCCGTGGTTGGCGCCCTCCCAGAAGGTGCTGATCGGCCAGGGCGCCCGCCAGCCGCCCAGGAAGAGGGTCACGGCGACCATCGAGACGGTGACCATGTTGACGTACTCGGCGAGCATGAACAGCGCGAACTTGATCGACGAGTACTCGGTGTTGAAGCCGCCCACCAGGTCACCCTCGGACTCCGGCATGTCGAACGGCGCCCGGTTGGTCTCCCCGACCATCGCCACGATGTAGATGAGGAACGAGACCGGGAGCAGCACCACGTACCAGCGGTCCTGCTGGGAGGCGACGATCTGCGAGGTCGACATCGACCCGGAGTAGAGGAACACCGCCGCGAAGGACAGGCCCATCGCGATCTCGTAGCTGATCATCTGGGCGCAGGAGCGCAGTCCCCCGAGGAGCGGATACGTCGACCCGGACGACCAGCCCGCCAGCACGATGCCGTAGATGCCGACCGATGCGGTGGCGAGGATGTAGAGGACGGCGATCGGCAGATCGGTCAGCTGCATCGCGGTGCGGTGCCCGAAGACCGACACCTCGCCTCCGGACGGGCCGAACGGGATCACCGCGACCGCCATGAACGCCGGAATGGCCGCGACGATCGGCGCCAGGACGTAGACCAGCTTGTCGGCGCCCTTGACGACCACGTCCTCCTTGAGCATCAGCTTCACGCCGTCCGCGAGGGACTGGAGCATGCCCCAGGGGCCGTGCCGGTTCGGGCCGATGCGCAGCTGCATCCAGCCCATCACCTTGCGCTCCATGACGATGGAGATCAGCACCGTCAGCATCAGGAACGCGAAGCAGAAGACGGCCTTGATCAGGATCAGCCACCACGGGTCGCGGCCGAACATCGACAGATCCTCTGCGGCGAGATACCTCATGCGGCGCCCCTTTCATTCGCCCCGCTGCGCCGGCAGCTGATGTCACGGTCGCCCGTGCGGCGCAGAGGCGCGCCTTTCGTGGCCGCCTGCGGCCCGGCGGCCGCACGTGCGTCGCTCATAGAGACACCTCCGTCGCGGAAGCGGTGATCGTGACGACGTCACCGGGGTGGGCCCCCAGATCGCGCTGTGCGCCGCCGCCCGTGGAGGCCAGCGGCAGCCAGACGACCCGGTCGGGCATCGGGGTCACGCACAGGGGCAGCTGGACGGATCCGGCCGGGCCGGTGACGCGGAGCGTCTGGCCGTCGGCCACCCCCGCCTCCTCGGCGGTCGCCGCCGAGAGCCGGGCCACCGCGGCGTGCCGGGTCGCCGCCAGCGCCGGATCGCCCTCCTGGAGCCGCCCCTGGTCGAGCAGCAGCCGGTGACCGGCGAGCACCGCCTCGCCCTCGGCGGGCCGGGGCAGCGGGCCCCCGGTCTCCAGCGGGGCGGTGGCGCGCAGCCCCTGCCAGGTGCCCAGCCGGGTCAGCTCGGTGCGGGCGGCCGCCACGTCCGGCAGGCCCAGGTCCGTGTCGAGGGCGTCGGCCAGCATGTGCAGCACCCGGGCGTCCGGGAGGGTGTGACGGCGGGTCATCTGGTCCGGCTTGAGCGCGGCCTCGAACGGCCGGGCCCGGCCCTCCCAGTTGAGGAACGTGCCGGACTTCTCGGCCGCCGCCGCGACCGGAAGCACCACGTCCGCCCGCTCGGTGACCTCCGAGGGCCGCTGCTCGAGGCTGACCACGAACTCCGCCGCGTCGAGGGCGGCCACGGCCCGCGCCGGGTCGGGCAGATCCGCCACCTCGACCCCGCCGACCAGCAGCGCGCCGAGCCCGCCGCTCGCCGCGGCCTCCACGATCTGGCCGGTGTCGCGGCCCACCTGGTGCGGCAGATCGGTGATCCCCCACACCGCTGCGGTCTCCTCGCGGGCCCGCGGATCGTGCGCCGGGCGGCCACCGGGCAGCAGCCCGGGCAGCGCCCCCGCCTCGATCGCACCGCGCTCGCCCGCCCGGCGCGGGATCCACGCGAGCGTGGCGCCGGTGGCGGCCGCGGCCCGTACGGCGGCGGTCAGTCCGCCCGCCACCGACGCCAGCCGCTCGCCGACGAGGATGACCGCGCCCTCCTGGCGCAGCGCGTCGGCGGCCCGCTCGCCGTCCTCGTCCAGGCCCGTGCGTCCCGCGATCGCGTCCAGCCACTCGGTCTCGGTGCCGGGCGCGGCCGGCAGCAGGGTGCCGCCCGCCTTCTCCAGGCCCCGGGTGGTGTGGGTGGCGAGCGAGAAGGTGCGCTGGCCGTGCTTGCGGTGCGCCTTGCGCAGCCGCAGGAAGACGCCGGGCGACTCCTCCTCGGCCTCGAACCCGGCCAGCAGCACCGCGGGCGCCTTCTCCAGCGCGGCGTACGTCAGTCCGCTGCCGTCCAGGTCACGGCCGCGGCCCGCGATGTGGGCGGCCAGGAAGTCGGCCTCCTCGTCGCTGTGCGCCCGGGCCCGGAAGTCGATGTCGTTGGTCTCCAGGACGGTCCGCGCGAACTTGGCGTACGCGTAAGCGTCCTCGACGGTCAGCCGGCCGCCGGTCAGCACCCCGGTGCGGCCGCGCGCCGCGGCCAGCCCCTCGGCAGCCGCGGCCAGGGCCTCGGGCCAGCCCGCCGGTTCCAGCTTCCCCGACTCGCGGTTGCGCACCAGCGGGGTGGTGAGCCGGTCGGGAAGCTGGGCGTAGCGGAAGCCGAAGCGCCCCTTGTCGCAGATCCACTCCTCGTTGACCTCGGGGTCGTCCGCGGCGAGCCGCCGCATCACCTTGCCGCGCCGGTGGTCGGTGCGGGTCGCGCAGCCGCCCGCGCAGTGCTCGCACACGCTCGGCGAGGAGACCAGGTCGAAGGGGCGGGAGCGGAACCGGTACGCGGCCGAGGTGAGCGCGCCGACCGGGCAGATCTGGATGGTGTTGCCGGAGAAGTACGACTCGAACGGGTCGCCCTCCCCCGTGCCCACCTGCTGGAGTGCGCCGCGCTCCAGCAGCTCGATCATCGGGTCGCCCGCGATCTGGTTGGAGAAGCGGGTGCAGCGCGCGCACAGTACACAGCGCTCGCGGTCCAGCAGCACCTGGGCCGAGACCGGAACGGGCTTGGTGAACGTCCGCTTCTGGCCCTCGAAGCGGCTGTCGGACTGTCCGGCGCTCATCGCCTGGTTCTGGAGCGGGCATTCACCGCCCTTGTCGCAGACCGGGCAGTCCAGCGGGTGGTTGATCAGCAGCAGCTCCATCACTCCGCGCTGCGCCTTCTCGGCGACCGGCGAGGTGAGCTGGGTCTTCACGACCATGCCGTCGGTGCAGGTGATGGTGCAGGAGGCCATCGGCTTGCGCTGGCCCTCCACCTCGACGATGCACTGGCGGCAGGCGCCCGCGGGGTCGAGCAGCGGATGGTCGCAGAAGCGCGGGATCTCGATCCCGAGGAGTTCGGCGGCGCGGATGACCAGCGTCCCCTTCGGGACGGAGATCTCGATCCCGTCGATGGTGACGGAGACCAGGTCTTCTGGCGGCACCGCTGCCTCCCCGCCTCCCGAGGGTGCGTTGGTGGTCACGGTCATGCGGTCACCCCCAGAGTGGTGCGCGGCTCGTCGGCCCAGACGGTGGACTTGGCCGGGTCGAAGGGACAGCCTCCGCCGGTGATGTGCTGCTCGTACTCCGCGCGGAAGTACTTGAGCGAGGAGAAGATGGGGCTGGCGGCGCCGTCGCCCAGCGCGCAGAACGACTTGCCGTTGATGTTGTCGGCGATGTCGGCCAGCTTGTCGAGGTCGCTCATGCGCCCCTTGCCGGCCTCCAGGTCGCGCAGCAGCTGCACCAGCCAGTACGTGCCCTCGCGGCAGGGTGTGCACTTGCCGCAGGACTCATGCGCGTAGAACTCGGTCCAGCGGGTCACCGCCCGCACCACGCAGGTGGTCTCGTCGAAGCACTGGAGGGCCTTGGTGCCCAGCATCGACCCGGCCGCGCCCACGCCCTCGTAGTCCAGCGGGACGTCGAGGTGCTCCTCGGTGAGCAGCGGGGTGGACGAGCCGCCGGGCGTCCAGAACTTCAGCCGGTGGCCGGGGCGCATGCCGCCGCTCATGTCGAGCAGCTGGCGCAGGGTGATGCCGAGCGGCCCCTCGAACTGGCCGGGGTTGGCCACATGGCCCGACAGCGAGTAGAGCGTGAAGCCCGGGGACTTCTCGCTGCCCATCGAACGGAACCATTCCTTGCCCTTGTTCAGGATCGAGGGAACCGAGGCGATGGATTCGACGTTGTTCACCACAGTGGGGCACGCGTACAGACCGGCGACCGCGGGGAAAGGAGGCCGCAGCCGGGGCTGGCCGCGGCGGCCCTCCAGCGAGTCCAGCAGCGCGGTCTCCTCACCGCAGATGTACGCACCCGCGCCCGCGTGCACCGTGATGTCGAGACCGGGAAGTCCGTCCACCCCGAGCTTTTCCCTGCGCCGCTCGGCCGTGCCCAGGTAGCCCGCCTCGTAGGCCTCGCGCACGGCCTCGTGCAGGCGGCGCAGCACCGGCACGGTCTCACCGCGCAGGTAGATGAAGGCGTGTTCGGAGCGGATGGCGTGACAGGCGATGACCATGCCCTCGATGAGGGCGTGCGGATTGGCGTAGAGAAGGGGGATGTCCTTGCAGGTGCCGGGTTCCGACTCGTCGGCGTTGACGACGAGGTAGTGCGGCTTGCCGTCGCCCTGCGGGATGAACTGCCACTTCATTCCGGTGGGGAAGCCCGCGCCGCCGCGGCCGCGCAGTCCGGCGTCCTTCACCAGCGCGATCACGGCGTCGGGGTCCATGGCGAGCGCCTTGGCGCTGCCCTGGTAGCCCTCGTGCCGCAGATAGGCGCGCAGCGTCCAGGAGTTCGCCTCGTCCCAGTGCGCGGAGAGCACGGGTGCCAGCAGCTTCTCGGGGCTGTGCTCGGCTCGCTCGGTCGTCACGGTCATCACTCCCCCTCCTCGGCGACCGGACCTGCCGGGTGGTGCGGATCGGAGGCCGAGGTCCGCTGCGGCGCATCGTGCGAACTGGGATGCGTCGGCGGCGCCTCGTCCTGCGGGGCTCCCCCGTGCCGCGGCGAGACGACCCGGCCGGGCGCCTCCTCCCCCTTGGCCAGCCGCAGCCCGGTGAGCGAGGCGGGACCGGCGGAGCCACCGGCCTCGACGGCTCCGGGGCGCGGGTCGGGGAAACCGGCGAGGATGCGCGCGGTCTCCTTGAACGTGCACAGCGGCGCGCCGCGGGTCGGGGTGACGGTGCGGCCTGCCCGGAGGTCGTCGACCAGCTGCTTGGCGGAGTCCACCGTCTGGTTGTCGAAGAACTCCCAGTTGACCATCACCACGGGCGCGAAGTCGCAGGCCGCGTTGCACTCGATGTGCTCCAGGGTGACCTTGCCGTCCTCGGTGGTCTCCCCGTTGCCCAGCTCCAGGTGGTGCTGGAGCTCCTCGAAGATCGCGTCCCCGCCCATCACCGCGCACAGGGTGTTGGTGCACACCCCGACCTGGTAGTCGCCCGAGGCCTTGCGCCGGTACATGGTGTAGAAGGTGGCGACCGCGGTGACCTCTGCGGTGGTCAGGTCCAGCACCTCGGCGCAGAACCGGATGCCGGTGCGGGTGACATGGCCCTCCTCGGACTGCACCAGGTGCAGCAGCGGCAGCAGGGCGCTGCGGCTGTCCGGGTAGCGGGCGATCACCTCAGCGGCGTCCGCCTCCAGCCGGGACCGCACCTCGGCCGGGTAGTCGGGAGCCGGCAGCTGCGGCATGCCCAGAGTCACGTCGGTCACCGGTCGACACCTCCCATCACGGGGTCGATGGACGCGACGGCGACGATCACGTCGGCGACCTGGCCGCCCTCGCACATGGCCGCCACGGCCTGGAGATTGGTGAACGACGGATCGCGGAAGTGGACGCGGTACGGGCGGGTGCCTCCGTCGCTGGCCATGTGCACGCCCAGTTCGCCCTTGGGCGACTCGACGGCCACGTACGTCTGTCCGGGCGGGACCCGGAATCCCTCGGTCACCAGCTTGAAGTGGTGGATCAGGGCCTCCATCGAGGTGCCCATGATGTTCTTGATGTGGTCGAGGGAGTTGCCCAGTCCGTCCGCCCCGAGCGCGAGCTGCGCGGGCCAGGCGATCTTCTTGTCCGCGACCATCACCGGCCCGGGCTCCAGCCGGTCCAGGCACTGTTCGACGATCCGCAGCGACTGGCGCATCTCCTCCAGCCGGATCAGGAACCGGCCGTACGCGTCGCAGGTGTCGGCGGTCGGCACCTCGAAGTCGTACGTCTCGTAGCCGCAGTACGGCTGGGCCTTGCGCAGATCGTGCGGCAGCCCGGTGGAGCGCAGTATCGGGCCGGTCACGCCGAGCGCCATGCAGCCCGCGAGGTCGAGGTAGCCGACGTCCTGGAGGCGGGCCTTGAAGATCGGGTTCCCGGTCGCGAGCTTGTCGTACTCGACCAGGTTCTTGCGCATCGTCTTCAGGAACGCGCGGATCTGGTCGACGGCGCCGGGCGGCAGGTCCTGGGCGAGGCCGCCGGGCCGGATGTACGCGTGGTTCATCCGCAGGCCGGTGATCAGCTCGTAGAGGTCCAGGATCAGTTCGCGGTCGCGGAAGCCGTAGATCATGACGGTGGTCGCGCCCAGCTCCATGCCTCCGGTGGCGATGCACACCAGATGGGAGGAGAGCCGGTTCAGCTCCATCATCAGCACCCGGATGATGGTGGCGCGGTCCGGGATCTGGTCCTCGATGCCGAGCAGCTTCTCGACGCCCAGGCAGTACGCCGCCTCGTTGGAGAAGGGCGTCAGATAGTCCATGCGCGTCACGAACGTGGTGCCCTGCGTCCAGTTCCGGAATTCGAGGTTCTTCTCGATCCCGGTGTGCAGATAACCGATTCCGCAGCGGGCCTCGGTGACCGTCTCGCCGTCGATCTCCAGGATCAGCCGGAGCACCCCGTGGGTGGAGGGGTGCTGCGGACCCATGTTGACGATGATCCGCTCGTCGTCGGCCTTCGCCGCGGCGGCCACGACCTCGTCCCAGTCGCCGCCGGTGACGGTGTAGACGGTGCCCTCGGTGGTCTCGCGCGCGGAGGCGGCGGAGGCCGAGGGGTTCGCGTGGGTGGCAGACATCAGCTGTACGACCTCCGCTGGTCCGGAGCCGGGATCTGGGCGCCCTTGTACTCGACGGGGATGCCGCCCAGGGGGTAGTCCTTGCGCTGCGGGAAGCCCTGCCAGTCGTCCGGCATCATGATCCGCGTGAGCGCGGGGTGACCGTCGAAAACGATGCCGAAGAAGTCGTAGGTCTCCCGCTCGTGCCAGTCGTTGGTCGGATAGACGTCGACGATCGACGGGATGTGCGGATCGCTGTCCGGGGCGCTCACCTCCAGCCGGATCACCCGGTTATGGGTGATCGACCGCAGGTGGTAGACGGCGTGCAGCTCACGGCCCTTGTCGCCGGGGAAGTGAACGCCGCTGACGCCCGTGCACAGCTCGAAGCGGAGCGCCGGGTCGTCGCGCAGGGTCCGGGCGACCCGCGGCAGGTGCTCGCGGGCGATGTGGAAGGTCAGCTCGTCGCGGTCCACGACGGTCTTCTCGATCGCGTTGTCCGGGAGCAGCGACTGCTCCTCCAGCGCGCCCTCCAACTCGTCGGCGACCTCGTCGAACCAGCCCCCGTACGGGCGGTTGGCCTGGCCGGGCAGCCGTACGGGCCGCACCAGACCGCCGTAGCCGGTGGTGTCGCCGCCGTTGTTCGCGCCGAACATGCCGCGCTGGACGCGGATCGCCTCGCCCTGGTCACCGCGGCGGCCGGGGAGGTTCTCGGCGTTGAGGTCCTTCTCGGGATTGACCCCGTTACCGTTCGCTGTCACCTCAGCAGCCCCTTCATCTCGATCGTCGGGAGCGCCTTCATCGCCGCTTCCTCCGCCTCACGGGCCGCACGCTCGCGGTTCACGCCGAGCTTCTCCTCGCGGATCTTCTCGTGCAGTTTGAGAATCGCGTCCATGAGCATCTCGGGGCGCGGCGGACAGCCGGGCAGATAGATGTCGACGGGCACGATGTGGTCGACGCCCTGCACGATCGCGTAGTTGTTGAACATGCCGCCGGTGGAGGCGCACACGCCCATCGAGATGACCCACTTCGGGTTCGGCATCTGGTCGTAGACCTGGCGCAGTACCGGGGCCATCTTCTGGCTGACCCGCCCGGCGACGATCATCAGATCGGCCTGCCGGGGCGAGCCGCGGAAGACTTCCATGCCGAAGCGGGCGAGGTCGTAGCGCCCGGCACCCGTCGTCATCATCTCGATGGCGCAGCAGGCCAGGCCGAAGGTGGCCGGGAAGACGGAGGACTTACGGGCCAGCCCCGCGGCCTGTTCGACGGTGGTCAGCAGGAACCCGCTCGGAAGTTTCTCTTCGATACCCATGCGCTGTTTCCCCTATCTCCTCTTGAGCCCCTTTAGTCCCACTCCAGGCCGCCGCGCCGCCAGACGTACCCGTAGGCGACGAAGACGGTGAGCACGAAGAGGAGCATCTCCACGAGCCCGAACAGCCCCAGGGCGTCGAAGGTGACGGCCCAGGGGTAGAGGAAGACGATCTCGATGTCGAAGACGATGAAGAGCATCGCCGTCAGGTAGTACTTGATGGGGAAGCGCCCACCGCCGGCCGGATGCGGAGTCGGCTCGATGCCGCACTCGTACGCCTCGAGCTTGGCCCGGTTGTAGCGCTTGGGGCCGATGATCGCGGCCATGACCACCGAGAAGATCGCAAAACCTGCCCCGAGTGCTCCCAGTACGAGGATGGGCGCGTATGCGTTCACCGTCCTCGCTCCCTTCAGTCGACGATGACTGGCTGGCGGACCGTCCGGACGTGCCCCCGCCCCACGAAGATCGTGCTCATGTGAGGCAGTTCACAAGCCCGTTTCGCCTGCATCTTATGCCCGTCGGTCTGTGATCTGCGACACGGGGTACGCCAACGTCTTTGTGATCTCCACCACCTGACGAAGGATCATGAAGTCGGATGAGCGGTGATCTTGTACGTGAAGCATCCATTCGGTCACGAGAGGTGACATTCGAGGACGTCGTCACAGGTGAGCGCGGTGCGCCCCTACCAAGACATGGTACATACATGCAAATTTGAGGCGGACACCGTCAGCTGATATCGGCCTCCCATTCTCATGGGTGACCCGCACCCACCCCCTCCCCGACCCCTCACTCGACCCCGGCCCGAGTCGCGATCCGGCACCCCTCGATCGCCGCTTCGCGCGTCCATTCACGAGCGTCACAAATAGGACACGGGGGAGTGAGGTATCCCACGCCGGAAGTAGTTGTGGATCTCGATTTGAAGGGAACCATTGGTATGCGGGCCGCATCGGTGATAGGCCGCCCGCCGTTACCGCGCGACGCCAAATGCCATGCGTACGCACATGATCGAGGAATTCGGACATGGCATCGGCGCCCGCGATGAAGATCATTTAGCCCGGATTCTGGGCGTGCACGCGTCAAATGTGGCGCAGCCCACTTTTGTTGATCCGGGCCTTTGGGCCCTGGTACCCAGTGACCTATGTCCCCGATCGCACACATACCCAGCCACCGGAAGCCCCGCCGTGCCGCGGCTCCCACGCGTGCACTCCGCGCAGGGGTGACCGGTGGCTTCCTCACCCTCGCGGTGGCCGGCGCCGCCCTGCCCGCCTCCGCCTCCGAGCCCGCCGCCCCCGAGGCGACGCTCGAAATGCCGACCGTCAGCGAATCGCTGGCGAGCACGGCCGCCCAGACCGCTGACGCCACCGAGCAGGCGGCTTCCGGCTATGAGCTCCAGGCCCAGCAGGACCAGGCCGCCGCCCAGGCCAAGACCGCCGCCAAGAAGGCCAAGGCGGTGGCGGACAAGAAGGAGCGCGAGGCCGAGGCCCGCCGCGCCGCCGCCAAGAAGGCCGCCGAGGCCCGGGCCGAGAAGGCGTCCCGCTCCGCCGAGCGCGCCACCCTCTCCACCACCTCGGTCTCCAACGCGACCGGCAACGCCGCCGCGGTGATCAGCTTCCTCAAGGCGCAGCTGGGCAAGGCGTATGTGCTGGGATCCAGCGGGCCGTCCTCCTACGACTGCTCCGGTCTGACCCAGGCCGCGTTCAAGCAGGTCGGCGTCGACCTGCCGCGGGTCTCGCAGGACCAGTCCACCGTCGGCACCCAGGTGTCGCTGGACAACCTCCAGGCGGGCGACCTGCTCTACTGGGGCAGCTCCGGCAGCGCGTACCACGTCGGCGTCTACATCGGCGACGGCAAGTTCATCGGCGCCCAGAACCCGAGCACGGGCATCGTCGAGCGTCCGCTGGACTACGACCAGCCGACCGGGGCCGTGCGCGTCCTCTGAGTCACCTGAGCCGTCCGAGCCGTCTGAGCCGTCTCAGGCGCTGATTTGGACTGTTTTCGGCCATGGGGCCGCCGTTCCTCGCCGCTCGCAGCGGAACGGCGGCCTCACGCCTGTCTACGTGGCGTAGACCTTCTCCACGAACTCACTGATCTGCTGCTCGGAGAGGTGCCGGGCCAGGTCCGCCTCGCTGATCATGCCGACCAGCCGCTTGTTCTTGTCGATCACCGGCAGCCTGCGGATCCGGTGATCCTCCATCTCCCGCAGCACCTCCGAGACGTCGGCGTCCGAGCTGATCCAGCGCGGCGTGCCCTTGGCGAGGTCTCCCGCCGTCATCCGGGCCGGATCGCGGCCCTGGGACACACACCCGACGACGACGTCGCGGTCGGTGAGAATGCCGCACAGCCGCTCCTGGCTGTCGCTGATGGGCAGGGCACCCACGTCCAGATCGCGCATCAGCTGCGCGGCGCGTTCCAGGTTCTCCGTGGCCGGAATCCACTGCGCGCCCGGGTGCATGATGTCTGCGGCCTTCGTCATGGTGTACCTCCTGAAGGCCCACTGCCGCCTAGAACCGGCCCGTGGGCCCGATCGATCCGGCGTCGCCGCGGCGGACGCGCACGGCGCCCCCTCCCTTCCATGTCACCACCGTCGGCGGGCCCGCGCGACCGCCCGGTGCCAGACTGAGAACTGTCGTCAGAGCACCACATGAGCCCCTCGCGCACGATCGTTGAAGGAGCAGCCATGCTCACCACCGATTTCGTCCCCGGCGCACCCAACTGGCTGGATCTCGGCGCCCCCGACATCGAGGCGGCCCGGACCTTCTACGGCGGGCTGCTGGGCTGGGCCTTCGAGTCGGCCGGTCCCGAAGCGGGCGGATACGGCTTCTTCACCCACGGCCGCAAGACCGTCGCCGCCCTCGGCCCGCTCACCGACGCCGGGTCCCGGTCCGCCTGGACCCCGTACTTCCAGACCTCCGACGCCGACGCCACCGCGCTCGCCGTCGTGCAGGCGGGCGGCCAGGTGCGCGCCGCGCCGTTCGACGTCTTCGACGAGGGGCGGATGGGGCAGTTCACCGACCCGGGCGGCGCCGGGTTCGCGGTCTGGCAGCCGGGCAAGACGGCCGGTCTGGAGGCGGTGACCGTGCCCGGTTCGCTGTGCTGGACGGAGCTGCACTCCCCCGACCCCGCCGCGGCCCGCGCCTTCTACCGCACCGTCTTCGGCTGGGAGACCGAGGAGATGTCGTTCCCCGGCGGGACGTACACCGTCCTGTCCACCGCCGGCGGCGGCAAGGACGACACCTTCGGCGGCGTCGCCCAGCTCCAGGAGGGGCATTCGACGCCGCCGCAGTGGCTGCCGTACTTCGAGGTGGCGGACTGCGACCGGGTCGTCGCGAAGGGTCAGGAGCTGGGCGGGTCCGTGCTGATGCCCGCCATGACGTCGGAGGGCATCGGGCGGATGGCGTGGCTGACGGACGTGGCCGGGGCCCCGTTCGGTGTGATCACCAGCGCGAGCCCCGACGCCTGACCCGCCCGGACTCCGCCCGGCGTCAGGCGCGCGGTGCCACCTTCGTCAGGGCGTTGATGATGCGGTCCATCGCGTCGCCGCCCGTCGGGTCCGTCAGGTTGGCCAGCAGCTTCAGCGTGAAGCGCATCAGCATCGGATGCGTGAGCCCGCGCTCCGTCGCCAGCTTCATCACCTTCGGGTTGCCGATCAGCTTCACGAACGCGCGGCCCAGCGTGTAGTAGCCGCCGTACACGTCCTTGAGGACCTGCGGATAGCGCCGCAGGGCCATTTCGCGCTGGGCGGGGGTGGCGCGGGACTGGGCCTGGACGATCACGTCCGCCGCGATCTGCCCGGATTCCATCGCATAGGCGATGCCCTCGCCGTTGAACGGGTTGACCATGCCGCCCGCGTCACCGACCAGCAGCAGCCCACGGGTGTAGTGCGGCTGCCGGTTGAAGGCCATGGGAAGGGCCGCGCCGCGGATCGGGCCGGTCATGTTGTCCGGGGTGTAGCCCCACTCCTCCGGCATGGACGCGCACCACGCCTTGAGGATCTCGCGCCAGTCCAGCTCCTTGAAGGAGGCCGAGGTGTTGAGCACGCCCAGGCCGACGTTGCTGGTGCCGTCGCCCATGCCGAAGATCCAGCCGTAGCCGGGCAGCAGCCGGTCCTCCGCGCCGCGCCGGTCCCACAACTCCAGCCAGGATTCGAGGTAGTCGTCGTCGTGGCGGGGCGAGGTGAAGTACGTGCGCACGGCCACGCCCATCGGGCGGTCCTCGCGCCGGTGCAGGCCCATGGCGAGGGAGAGCCGGGTGGAGTTGCCGTCGGCGGCGACGACCAGCGGGGCGTGGAAGGTGACGGGCGTCTTCTCCTCGCCCAGCTTCGCCTCGACACCGGTGATGCGGCCGGTGCGGTCGTCGACGATGGGGGCGCCCACGTTGCAGCGCTCGTACAGCCGCGCCCCGGCCTTCTGGGCCTGCCGGGCCAGCTGGTCGTCGAAGTCGTCGCGCTTACGCACCAGACCGTAGTTGGGGTACGCCGCCAGGTCCGGCCAGTCGAGCTCAAGACGCAGGCCGCCGCCCATGATCCGCAGGCCGCGGTTGCGCAGCCAGCCCGCCTCCTCGGAGATGTCGATGCCCATCGCGACGAGCTGTTTGGTCGCGCGCGGGGTGAGACCGTCGCCGCACACCTTCTCGCGCGGGAACGCCGTCTTCTCCAGCAGCAGGACGTCGAGTCCCGACTTGGCCAGGTGGTACGCCGTAGTGGAACCGGCCGGTCCGGCGCCGACGACGATGACATCGGCGCTGCGCTCCGAGATGCCGGAGGATGCGCTTCCGGTGGCGCTCGCGGTGGGTGCGGTCTCGCTCACGCAGGGTCTCCCGTGGCCTGGGTAACAGCGTGCCGGTCGCGCCGGGCACTGGACATGTGCAGTCTATGGGGGCGTACTCCGGCACCTGCGAAGGGCGGCCCTCCCATGACCATGTCCCCGCCTGTGATACGGCTCCGCGTGCCCACCCCCGAGGACGCCGCCGCCTGGCACCGGGCCTTCGACGACCCGGAGGTGATGGAGTTCCACGGCGGCGCGTCCCAGACCCTCGCCCACTACGAGGAGTTCACCGCCCGTCAGCGCGATCACGCCGAACGGCACGGCTGCTGCTTCTACACGCTGCTCGACGCCTCGGGCGAGGTGGTGGGCTTCACCGGCGCCCAGCCGTGGCCCCACGACTGGGGACCGGTGGGCGAGATCGAGATCGGCTGGCGGCTGGGGCGCGCCCACTGGGGCAAGGGGTACGCCACGGTCGCCGCGCGGGCCGCCCTGGAGCGGGTGCGGGCGGCCGGGATCGGGCACGTGGTGGCGATGGTGCACGAGCACAACACGCGGTCGATCGCGGTGGCGCGGCGGCTGGGCATGCGGGTGGCGGAGCACCTGGTGACGCCGGTGTCGAAGTCCCCCGCCCGCTGCTTCCGCCTGGACCTGTGACCCCGTCGGCGGGGCCGCCGCGTCAGGGCCGGGTCGCCCGGTGCAGGGCCACGATGCCGCCGGTCAGATTGCGCCAGGCCGGGCGGGTCCAGCCGGCTTCGCGGAGGCGGGCCGCCAGCGCGGGCTGGTCGGGCCAGGCGCGGATGGACTCGGCGAGGTAGACGTACGCGTCCGGGCTGCTGCTGACCGCCGTCGCGATCGGCGGCAGCGCGCGCATCAGGTACTCGGTGTAGACCGTGCGGAACGGGGCCCAGGTGGGGTGGCTGAACTCGCAGACGACCAGCCGCCCGCCCGGCCTGGTCACCCGCAGCATCTCGCGCAGCGCACCCTCGGTGTTCTGCACGTTGCGCAGCCCGAAGGAGATCGTGACGGCGTCGAAGACCCCGTCCGCGAAGGGCAGCCGGGTCGCGTCGCCCGCCGTCAGCGGCAGCCGCGGATGACGGCGCTTGCCCTCGCGGAGCATGCCGAGCGAGAAGTCGCACGGCACCACGTACGCACCGGCCGCCGCGTAGGGCAGCGACGAGGTGCCCGTACCGGCGGCGAGGTCGAGCACCCGGTCCCCGGGGCGGGCGTCGACGGCGCGGGCGACCTCCTTGCGCCACAGCCGGGCCTGGCCGAGCGACAGCACGTCGTTGGTCAGGTCGTAGTTGGCCGCCACGTCGTCGAACATGGCGGCGACTTCGTGCGGCTGCTTGTCCAGGGATGCTCGGGTCACCCGCCCATTGTTCACCTCGCCCCCGCGCTCGCCCCGCGCAGGGGGCACGACGCGCCGCCCGGTGCGGAAGTCGGCGGCGGGGTCGGCGGCCGGGTCAGCGGCGGCGGTGCACCAGGCGCCCGGCGAGCACGGTGGCCAGGCAGGCCCCGTCCGCGCCGAAGACCGCCAGATCGGCGCGCCCGGCCTCGGTCAGGGCGGGCGGGCCCGGGCGGTCGTCGTGAACGGCGACCTCGTTGCGTTCCGCGGCGGCGCGCAGCCCGGGGTCGGTGACGTGCTCCGCCAGGACCGCCGTCGCGCCCAGCCGCAGCAGGGCGTGGATCCGCTCCCGGGGCGTCGGCGCGTCCGGCACCGGCCCGTCGTGGACGAGGGCGGGGCCGAGGGTGCCGGGCCACTGCCGCACCCGGGCCTGCGGATGCGCGGCCCGCAGCTCGTCCAGGGGACCGATGGCCGCGACGCGGCCGCCGTCGACCAGGACCGCGCCGTCGTGCAGGACCGCGCCGTCGTGCAGGACCGCGCCCTCGCCGAGGGTGTACCGGACGACGGGCGCCGCGTGGAGCGTGCGCATCAGGAGGCGTCGATCAGCTTCAGCTCGGGGTGCGCCTTGCCGGAGTCGATCGCCGTCGAGGACAGGTGCGAGACGACGTGGTCGTCCACCGGGTCGTTCGCCGGGTCGTCGTGCACCACCAGGTGCTCGTACGTGGTCGCGCGCTGAGCGGGCACCCGCCCGGCCGTACGGATGAGGTGGAGCAGCTCCATCCGGTTGGAGCGGTGCTTCGCACCGGCGGAGGAGACCACGTTCTCCTCCAGCATCACCGAGCCCAGGTCGTCCGCCCCGTAGTGCAGCGACAGCTGTCCGGCCTCCTTGCCGACGGTCAGCCAGGAGCCCTGGATGTGGGCCACGTTGTCGAGGAAGAGCCGGGCGATCGCGATCATCCGCAGGTACTCGAAGACGGTCGCCTGCGTCTGACCCTTCAGGTGGTTGTTCTCGGGCTGGTACGTGTACGGGATGAAGGCGCGGAAGCCGCCCGTCCGGTCCTGTACGTCACGGATCATGCGGAGGTGCTCGATCCGCTCCGCGTTGGTCTCACCGGTGCCCATGAGCATCGTGGAGGTGGACTCGACGCCGAGGTTGTGGGCGATCTCCATGATCTCCAGCCACCGCTCGCCGGACTCCTTCAGCGGGGCGATGGCCTTGCGCGGCCGCTCGGGCAGCAGCTCGGCGCCCGCGCCCGCGAACGAGTCCAGACCCGCGGCGTGGATGCGGCGGATCGCCTCCTCGACCGATACGCCGGAGATGCGCGCCATGTGCTCGACCTCGGAGGCGCCCAGCGAGTGGATCACCAGCTGGGGGAACGCCTTCTTGATGGCCGAGAAGTGCTTCTCGTAGTACTCGACGCCGTAGTCCGGGTGGTGGCCGCCCTGGAACATGATCTGGGTGCCGCCCAGTTCGACGGTCTCGGCGCAGCGCCGCAGGATGTCGTCGAGGTCGCGGGTCCAGCCCTTGGCGGTGTCCTTGGGCGCGGCGTAGAACGCGCAGAACCGGCACGCCGTCACGCACACGTTGGTGTAGTTGATGTTCCGCTCGATGATGTACGTCGCGATGTGCTCGGTACCCGCGTAGCGACGGCGGCGTACGGCGTCGGCGGCGGCCCCCAGGGCGTGCAGCGGCGCCGACCGGTAGAGGTCGAGCGCCTCCTCCGGGGTGATACGCCCCCCGGCGGCGGCGCGGTCGAGGACTGCCATCAGCGTGGCGTGTGCGGTCACCGGGGCGTCCCTTTCGGAGGTGTTCGGGCGGACCGACCCAGCGTACGCCCCCGCATCTCAGCGCAAGCGGCGCAGGGTACCGGTCGGATCGCCCGCCTGCCGGTCCTTCGCCCGGTACTTCAGGGTGCCCTCGGATCCGAGGGTGTACTGCTCGTCCGTCGAGCTGTCGCTGCACCCCGTCCTGGGCCCGTCCCCGCGGAAGCGGGCGTCGAGGTGCAGTTCCTTCTGCGTCGCGGAAACCAGCTTCCAGGTGAAGTCGCAACGCACCACGGACAGCTTCACCCGGCCCGACGCGACCTGCTGGCCGGTGGAGCCGCGCTGGAAGGTGATGGTCATGGTGCCGACGGGGATGCCGTTCTGGGAGGTCAGATCGCCCTGCCAGGTGCCGAGGAACGCCTTGGGCACATCCGATCCGCCGGACGAGTCGGACGCCCCCGGGCTGGCCGGGCGGGTCTGGGACGCGCCGCCGTCGGCCGACGTGTCGCCGCCCGGGTCCCCGGACATGTTCTGGACGAGGAACACGGCGGTCGTGGCGATCGCGAGCGCGCCCGCGACGGACAGCACCAGGGAGCAACTCAGCGCCTTGGGGCGCTTCTTGCCGCCGAGGGCGGCGGAGAGCGCGAAGCCGCGGCCGCCCTGCTGCCCGGCGGCGTCGCCGCCGCCGCTCGACGGCTGGTTGGGGGGCGGGGTCGCGGGGTCGCCCGGCCCGTGGCCCGGCTGGTTGGCGTACGACGGCTGGTTCGCGTACGTCGGGGGCGGGCCGAACGCACCCAGCACGGGGGCCGACGCGGGGGTTCCGGAGGCAGACCCGGGCACGGGCGTCCCGGACGCGGGGGTTCCGGACGCGGGGGTTCCGGAGGCAGGTCCGGGCACGGGCGTTCCGGAGGCGGGCGTTCCGGACGCAGGCGTTCCGGACGCAGGCACCGCGGGTGTTCCGGACACGGGAACTCCGGACGCGGGCGTCCCCGGCGCGGCGGGCGGCGGCGCGACCGCCTCCGCCTCCAGGTCGAGCAGTTCGACCGCCTGTCGGCTCACCCGCTCGATCAGCGCGCCCGGCAGCCAGCCGGACCGTACGAGCCCCGAGGCGCCGTCCGCGGGGGCCAGGCGGCGCGCGATCTGCTCGGGGGTGGGGCGGTCCGCCGGGTTCTTGGCCAGGCACTCGGCGACCACGTCGCGCAGCTCACCGGTCAGCTCAGACCCGAGCTGCGGCTCCTCGTGGACCACCTTGTAGAGCAGCGAGGCCGAGCTGTCGCCGGGGAAGGGCTGCTCGCCGGTGGCCGCGTACGTCAGCACGGCGCCCAGCGAGAAGACGTCGGCCGCGCCGCTCACCGGCTGGCCGAGGATCTGCTCGGGCGCCATGTAGCCGG
Organism: Streptomyces sp. BRA346; assembly: GCF_052851135.1. NCBI lineage: Bacteria > Bacillati > Actinomycetota > Actinomycetes > Kitasatosporales > Streptomycetaceae > Streptomyces > Streptomyces sp. BRA346. The sequence goes on from NZ_JAIWIH010000031.1 coordinate 43,768, forward strand.
GCGAGCCGATGGAGGCGCCGGTGGAGGTGAGGGAGACGGTGCCCTCGGTGGCCCGGGCGATACCGAAGTCGATCAGCCGTGGGCCGTCGAGGGCGAGCAGCACGTTGGACGGCTTGACGTCGCGGTGGACCAGGGCCAGTCCGTGGACGGCGCCCAGCGCCTCCGCGAGACCGGCGGCCAGGGCCCGTACCGAGGACTCGGGCAGCGGGCCCTCGTCGCTGATGGCCTGGCTGAGCGAGGGGCCCGCCACATACCCGGTCGCCACCCACGGAACGCGTGCCTCCGGGTCGGCGTCGAGGACCGGCGCGGTCCAGGACCCACCGACCCGGCGCGCGGCGTCGACCTCGCGCCGGAAGCGCGCGCGGAACTCCTCGTCGAGCGCGAAGTGCGCGTGCACCACCTTCACCGCAACGGTGCGCCCGCCCGCGCTGCGGCCCAGGTACACCACGCCCATGCCGCCGGAACCGAGCCGTCCGAGCAGCCGGTACGCCCCGATGACCTGCGGGTCCTCCGCTCCCAGCGGCTGCATGTGCCTCCCCCGTCGACTGCGCCGGACCAGCTTAGGCCCTGTCCGGCGGATCTTCGCGGGGCCGCGACGCCTGGCACCGCACCTCGCCGCGCTGTCGGAGTCGTCCGAGTACGCCCAGTACGAGGACGATCCTCCGCCTTGCGATGCTCCCCCAGCTACCGCTGGGAGGTGCCCCCTGCACCAGACGCCGCGGCCTGATCCACGAAGATCCGCCGGACAGGACCTAGGCGGGCATGACAGCCACGGCACAGCCCGGTCGGCTAACCCTTCGCGGCGGGGGCGTCCAGCAGGTCCACCCGGACGTCCGCCGGGAAGCCGGTCGTCGGGCCGGTCCGGCGGGCGAACTCGGCGATGCCCTCCAGCTGCTTCGCCCCCAGGGAGAAGTCGAGGGTGGTGAAGTAGCGCTCCAGCACCGACGCGTCCAGGTCCTCCCAGCGCGCGGCGTGCTCGGCGACCTTGCCCGCCTCCTCCAGGGACAGGTTCCGGGACTCCAGGAACGCCCGGTGCACCTCGCGCACGATCTCCGGCTCGCGCTCCAGGTACTCACGGCGGGCGGCCCAGACCGCGAAGACGAAGGGGAGCCCGGTCCACTCCTTCCACATCTGCCCCAGGTCATGGACCTGGAGGCCCAGCTTCGGGGCGTGGTGGAGGTTGGCCCGCAGCGCGGCGTCGCCGATCAGCACCCCCGCGTCGGCCTCCTGCATCATCAGGCTGAGGTCGGGCGGGCAGGTGTAGTAGTCGGGCTCGATCCCGTACCGCTCGGCGAGCAGCAGCTGGGCCAGGCGTACGGAGGTCCGCGAGGCCGAGCCGAGGGCGACGCGCTCCTTGTCCAGCCGCTCCAGCGGCACCTTCGAGACGATCACGCACGACATGACGGGCCCGTCGCAGCCCACCGCGATGTCGGACAGTGCGACCAGGTCGTCGGCGTTGCGCAGATACTCGACGAGGCTGATCGGGCCGATGTCGAGGCTGCCTTCGACCAGCTGGTCGTTGAGCGCGTCGGGCGAGGCCTTGGTCAGCTCGAAGTCGAGCAGCGAGCCGGTCCGGGCGAGACCCCAATACAGCGGCATGCAATTGAGGTACTGGATGTGGCCGACCCTCGGCCTGTCGCGGCGGCCCGGCGAGCCGGGGATGACGCTTTCGGCGGCGTCCGGTGTACTCCGCGAGGGGGAACTCGGTGAATTGTCCACAACCGGAGGCTAGCGCCGCTCTTCCCCCGAACCTGCGGCGGGGGGACCCGGATGGGCCCGATATCTCGCGGCGCCGAGGGCTCGACCTGCGATCCTGTCCCGCCCAAGAGATCCGGAAACCCTCGTATTCGTGATCTTCGACTCTTTCCCCTTGGACACAGAGCGTGCTAGGCTCGCCGCAAGTTGCAGTTTGGTTTCCCTTGCAGTACAGAGCCTGCGGAGCATGTAACCGCGGGCTTTTGTAGTTTTCAGACTTCTTGCAGGTTCTGGAGCAGGGCAACCCTTTGGCCCAAGGAGGGCTTTATGGCTACCGGAACCGTCAAGTGGTTCAACGCCGAGAAGGGCTTCGGCTTCATCGCCCAGGACGGCGGCGGCCCCGATGTCTTCGTTCACTACTCCGCGATCAACGCGTCTGGCTTCCGCTCCCTGGAGGAGAACCAGGCCGTGACCTTCGACGTCACCCAGGGCCCGAAGGGCCCGCAGGCTGAGAACGTCAGCGCGGTCTGAGTCAGCAGTACCCAAGGAGCCCTGCTCCCCCGCATCGACGGGGTGGCGGGGCTCCTGCCTTTTCCGGGCTTTTCTATTCACGGACCGTTCATTTTCTTTCGAAAGCGAAACCCCGAACTTCACGCTCCGTAAGATGGCGACGACACACCGTCGACACCGCCCGCCTGATCGGGTTAACGTTTCAATCATGGGGCGGACCAAGGGTCGGGGGCGGCGAACGGTCACGGTGCACCACGTACGGGCCGCGGTGCACGGCGCGCAGCGGCTCGGCGTCGACACCGCGCCACTGCTCCAGCGGGCCCGGATACCGCCGCTGCTGCTCGGCGACGACCGTGCGCGCTTCTCCCCCGAGCAGTTCGCCCGGCTGGTGCGCGCCCTGCACCGGGCCACGGGGGACGAGTTCCTGGGGCTCGGCTCCGCGCGCAGCCGGCCCGGCACGTTCGCCATGATGTGCTACGCCTCGCTCGGCTGCCCCGACCTCGGCACCGCCCTGGAGCGCGGCGCCCGCTTCTACCGGCTCTTCCCCGGCGGGCCGAACCTGGCGCTGGAGCACGGCGAGGGCCAGGAGGCGGTGTTCGGCCTCCGCGGGCAGTTACGCACCCGCCACGAGAGCCAGATCGTCGCCGAATGGCTGATGCTCATCTGGCACCGGCTCGCGGGCTGGCTGATCGGACGCCGGATCCCGCTGCTGTGGACCCAGTTCGCCCACCCCGCGCCCCCGCACGCCGACGAGTACGAGCAATTGTTCGACTGCACCCCGTACTTCGGAGGGGACCGCACGGCGGCCGGATTCGACCCCCACTGGCTGTCCGCGCCCGTGATCCAGGACGAGGCGTCCCTCCAGGCGCTGTTGCGCCGCGCACCCGACGGGCTGCTCGGCCGCCCCGAGTACGGCACGACCGTCGCCCAGCAGGTGCGCCACGTGCTCGCCGGGGGCTTGCGGACGGGCGGGCCGCGGACCGGCGGCGGGCCAGGCGTCCGCAGCGCCGGACGACGGCCCGCCGGTCGGCTGCCGGAGCTGCGGGAGGTCGCGGCCCGGCTCGCGGTCAGCCCGGCGACGCTGCGCCGACGGCTGGACGAGGAGGACACCTCGTTCCAGCGACTCAAGGACCAGGTGCGGCGGGACGCGGCGATCGGCAGCCTGCGCGAGACCGGCGAACCGATCGAGGAGCTGGCGGTGCGGCTGGGCTTCTCCGAAGCCACCGCGTTCCACCGGGCGTTCCGGCGCTGGACGGGGATGACACCGGGCGCGTACCGGCTGGCGTACGGCCGCACGACCGGATGACGCGCGGGTGAAACGCGCCCGGTGAGACATGCCCTGAGACATGAGGCCAGCAAATCTGAGCGCTCCGGTCAGCAACAGACAAACCACACGTCTCTACGGTCCCCCACACAGCACCGCAGCACCATCGCACCCATGGGAGAGCCGTATGCGCACCCGCACCACCGTGCTCGCCGCCCTCGCCGCCCTGGCCCTGCCCGCCGCGCTGTCCACAGCACCAGCGGCCATGGCCACGACCGACACCCCCCGGACCGCCACCACCCAGGGCAAGCCGGGTGACATCGTCACCAAGTCCCCGACCTCGTTCCGCACCGTGCCCGGCGCGCCGGTCACCACCCGCTCCTGGCACATCACCTATCGCTCGACCACCGCCCGGGGCACCGCCAACACCGTCTCCGGCACCGTCATCGTCCCCGACGACGGCAAGACCGGCCCCCGTCCGCTGGTCACCTGGGGCATGGGCGCCGTCGGCCTCGCCGACGGCTGTGCGGCCTCCGGCCGCTTCCCGCAGGGCACCAGCTCCGAGGGCCAGCTGATCGACCTCGCGCTGCGCCGCGGCTGGGCCGTCGCCGTCAGCGACTACGAGGGCCTGGGCACCCCCGGCGACCACACCTACACCGTCGGCCGGTCCGAGGGACACGCGCTGCTGGACGCGGCGCGCGCCGCGCAGCGGCTCCCCGAGGCGGGCCTCTCGCCGGACGGCCCGGTCGGGATCATGGGGTACTCGCAGGGCGGCCAGGCGGCGGGCTGGGCCGCCCAGCTGCGCGCCTCGTACGCGCCCGAGCTGCGGGTGAAGGGCACGGTCGCCGGGGGCGTCCCCGCCGATCTGCCCGCCACCCTCGAGTACAACGACGGCGGTGTGGGCGCCGGGCTCGCCCTGATGGCGCTCGCCGGGCAGGACGCCGCCTTCCCCGAACTGGCGCTCGACTCCTACCTCAACGAGAAGGGCAAGGACGACGTCGCCTTCATGCGGAACAACTGCGTCTCGATCAGCACCATCGCCGGGCTCTTCCAGAACCTGTCGGACGTGACCGTCAAGGATCCGCTGGCCTCGCCGCTCTGGCAGGTCGCGCTGCGCGCCTCCTATCTGGGCGACCACGCCCCCGACCATCCGGTCTACCTCTACCAGGGCACGGTGGACGAGCTGATCCCGTACCAGGTCGGCGCGGACCTGCGCGCCCGGTGGTGCGAGAAGGGGGCGCCGGTGGAGTGGAAGAGCTATCCGACCGACCATGTGACGACCGCGGTCACCGGGGTCCCGGCCGCCATGGCCTGGCTCGGCGCGCGGCTGGCCGACGAACCGGCCGCCGGTAACTGCGGCACCTGAGTGAGCCACGGCCTCCGGTTCCCCCGGGAGGCCCTGTGCGCATGCGGCGCCCCGCGGCCCCTCGTACGTTGAAGCTCTCGGGCCTCACACGAACGAGGGGTTTGCGGACGTGGGTCGATGTAATGGCGCCCGTTTCGCCCGGCGGTGTATACGCATCGCGGTGAGCGCGTCCCTGACCGCCGGGCTGTGCGCGGGGCTGCCCGCGTCACCGGCCGTCGCCGCCGACTGCCCGGACGATCCGAACACGGCCGGGTCGGTGGACGGTTCGGAGCTGACGTACACCCTGCACACCAAGTACACCGCGGAGTGGGCACGGGCCCGGGAGGACTGGAACGCCCTGGGCAAGGTCGACATCAAGCCGCACACCGGCACGGCCTACGCGGACGTCGACGCGACCGATGTCGACCGCGCCGACATCGGCTGGTCGGGGCTGTGGGAATCGCACGATCTGGGCTCCGACGACATCGTCCTCAACGCCCACTTCCTCGCCTCGTACCCGGCCGACGTGAAGCGCGGCGTCGTCACCCACGAGCTGGGGCACGCCCTCCGGCTGGGCCACCGCTCCTCCCCCGGCGCCGTCATGTACTGCAACGACACCCGCACCGCCTTCGCCCCGGCGTCCGCCGACATCGCCGCGTACCGGGCCGTGTGGGGCTCATGAACCCCCGCACCGGAACGATCGCGCTGGCCACGGCCCTGGTGGCGGCGGGCGGTTGCTCGCTGGCCTGGTTCGAGGTCCCCTACGGCAGTACGCACTACCACCCCAGCTACGCGGTCCGGCTGGACACGCCCGGGCTCGCCGCGGGCTGGGCCGATGACGTCTTCATCGGCAAGGTCACCGCCCGCGAGGGGGTGCGGCGCACCGACGGCGACCGGCTGCTGTGGACGACGTACCGGGTCGAGGTCCAGTCCGCCCTCAAGGGGAAGGTGTCCGGGAGCGTACGGGTCGCCCAGGAGGGCGGCGACGACCCGCTGCGGCGGCAACGGGTCGTGGTGGGCGAGGCCCCGTCGCTGCTGCCCGGGCGGACGTATCTGCTGGCCACGCGGGTGGCACCGGACGGCTGGCACACCGCCCCGTCCAACTTCCTGCCGCTGGAGCTGGCGCCGGACAAGGCGGGCTCGGACAGCGGAACGGACCCGTCCGCGGAATGGCGGGAGGGCGTCAGCCATCCGGTGTCCCAGCGGGACGTGCACCCCTCGGCGGTGTCCCGCGCGGCGGACCCGGCGGAGCTGTACGCACGGGCCCGGCTCGGCTGACCCGCCCCGCCGGACCCGTAGGACCTATCGCGCGGGCGACCAGCCCTGTCCGCACAGCAGGTTCCCGAGCCCCGCCCAGGCGAAGTTCATCAGGGTGGCCGCCGCCTCCTGGGCCGAGGGGCCGTCCGGCTCCGTGCCGTCGCCCGCCCAGTCCGCCAGCGACTCGGCCGCCCCGACCAGCGCGTGCGCGAGCCCGGACACCTCGGCGGCCGCCATCCGCCGCTCCGGTGACGGCGCGCCCTTCCGCGCCGCCGCCGCGATCAGCTGGGTCACGAACGCCACGATCTCCGTCCGCATCGCGGCCACTTCGCGCGCGTATGGGTGTCCGTGCGTGCGCGCCTGAACGTGCAGCAGCGCCCATCCGTCGGGGTGCCGGGCGGTGTGCGCGAAGAAGCCGCTCAGCCCGCTCCACAGCTGGCGATCCGGGGGCGCGCCCCGCTCGACCGCGCCCCGCACCGCCGCCACCAGCGACGCCGCCTCCCGCCGGACGCACGCCGCGAACAGCTCTTCCTTGGAGTTGAGGTACAGATAGACCAGCGGTTTGGACACCCCGGCCAGCTCGGCGATGTCGTCCATCGAGGCGTTCTGGTAGCCGCGCCGCGCGAAGGCCCGCACCGCCGCGTCCAGCATCTGCTGCTCCCGCACCACCCGCGGTACGCGCTTGCTCCTCGTCGCCCCGCCCACGCGCCCCGCCCCCTTACGACAGTGCCCCCGCACACTCTTACGCCCACCAGCCTACGGCGGACCGGGACGAAGATCACGTGGTCGGCACCTCACTCTTGTCACGGCTCGCGGCTCCCTTCACAGTGTCAACAGCGCACGTGCAACGCCCCGTTCAGCTCCACCGTTCAGCTCGCACGCACCGAGCGAAGGAGATACGGACGATGCCCTCCCGCCGCCGCGCCGCCGCCGCACTCGCCGCACTGGCCGCCGCGCCCCTGCTCCCCACCCCCGCCGAGGCCCGCTCCCGGCCCCGGCCCGCCGGCCTCGCCCGCGGCACCGCCGCCGACCGCGCGCGCATCACCGCCGCCGACCGCGTCAGCGAACGCGTCCTCGACCTGACGATCCACTCCCCCGCCCTCGCCCGCGACGGCCACGCCCGGGTCCTGCTGCCCCGCGACTACGACCGCAAGCCGCACCACCGCTGGCCGATCCTGTACCTCCTGCACGGCTGCTGCGACCCCGGGCCCGGCTGGGAGGCATGGACCCTCAACACCGACGTCGAGGGGCTGACCGCGTCCCTCCCCGCCCTGGTGGTGTCCCCGGAGGGCGGCCCCTCCGGCTTCTACTCGAACTGGTGGAACGACGGCGCCTACGGCCCGCCCGCCTGGGAGACCTTCCACCTCGGCGAGCTGCGCCCGCTGCTGGAGCGCACGCTGCGCGGCAACGGCCGCCGGGCGGTCGCGGGCTTGTCGATGGGCGGCTTCGGCGCCCTGTCGTACGCGGCCCGCCACCCCCGGCTCTTCCGCGCGGCCGCGTCGTTCAGCGGTGTCGTCCACCCCCTGCGGGACCCCAGCGGAGTCCAGGGCATCGTGAAGCGGTACGGCGCCGACCCCACCGCCCTGTGGGGCGATCCCGCGGCCCAGTCCGCGATCTGGGCGGCCCACGACCCGTACACCCAGCTCACCCGGCTCCCCCGCGGCTACCCGGTGTACGTCTCCTGCGGCGACGGCACCCCCGGCCCTCTGGACCCCGCGGGCAGCCCCGTCGACACCCTCGAACGGGGCCTGGGGCTGATGGCCGAGGACTACGTACGCCGCGCCCGGGCCCATGGGCTGGCCCTCACCGCCCGTCTCTACGGCCCCGGCACCCATACCTGGCCGTACTGGGAGCGCGAACTGGGCCGTGCGCTACCCCTTCTGACCGCCGCCCTCGCCCGGCCCTGACCCCACCCCCGCACCCACGCCCGCCTCCGCCCCGGCCCCGGGCACGTCCTCCCAGGCCACCAGGCGCGGCGACGAGGGCGGGTTCCCGACCTCCCGCCGCGCCCGCGCCGTGGCGGCCAGTTCGTCGCGGAGATCGGCGAGTTCGACCACGCGCCGCTCTCCGCGACGGGCCACGGCCGCCGCCGCGGCGGCCATGACGACATTGACGATGTCGCCACCGGCCATGCCCTCGGATTCGGCCGCCAGGATGTCGGCGGTGACCTCGGGGTGCAGCGGAAGTTCCTTCGGGAGGAGTTTCGTCCACAGATCGCGCCGCGCGGCGAGGTCGGGGAGTTCCAGCCGGATATGCGCCAGGATCCGCCGGACGAACGCCACGTCGTAGTTTTCCGGGAAGTTGGTCGTGAAGACGACGACGCCGTCGAAATGGTCCAGTTCGGTGAGCATCACCGAGCGGGACACATTGACGCTGTGGTCGGCGCTCTGGGTGACCCGGCTCAGGCGGCGGCCGAGAATGGAATCCGCCTCGTCGAAGATGAGCACGGCATCGTGCCGACGGGCCTCGGCGAAACAGCGCACGATGTTCTTCGGCGTCTCCCCGACGTACCGGGATTCGATCTGGGCGTAGCTCACCCGGAGATACGGACGGCCGAGCCGGTGGGCGATGGCCTCCGCGCACGCGGACTTACCCGTGCCGGGCGGTCCGTACAGGCTCACCACCGCACCGCCGCGGTGCGGGGAAATCGACGCCAGGTTCCATTCCTTGAACAGCACGTCGCGGTGCGCGACCACGTTCAGCGCGGTGTCGACGCGTCTGCGGACCACCTCCGCGAGAACGAGATCGCCGAAGGTCCGGGTGGGCTGCTCCACCCGGAAGTCGACCGCCTCCGCAGATCCCGCCTCCGGAGATCCCCCGTCGCGCTCGGTCGCGGTCGCCGTGGCGGTCTCGGTTGTGGTCGCGGTCGCCGATCCGGCCGTCGCGGCGCCGGATGTGGTGAACGTCCAGCGCCGCGGCACGGTGTTGCGTCCCTCGTCCATTCACTGCCCCCGTATCAGTGGTGTCAGCTCGCCACGGACCAGTGGCGGCTGACCTCGTCGATTTCCTGGCGGATGAACTCCGCGCGGACGCCGTCGGGAATGTCGTCCCAGCCGGTGACGGTCTCGGTCACCAGAGCGCTTTCGGGATTTCCGAAGACGCAGCGGACGACGGTGTGCGCGTCCGACCGCCCGGTCGCGGGCCTGATGAACACGACCTCCACCTCCCGCACTTCCGATCGGAGCCGGGCGCGCAGCTCGGCGGCTCCGGAGCCGAGAACGGCGGCCCGGATGTCATCGGGGCGCGTGTCCATGCGCGCCGCCCAGTCCTCAGCCAGGGCATCCAGCACGACCGCGGTGAGACGGCCGCCCCCCGCGCGCACGGCGGGCCGCGGCCATCGCCGCGACGCGACCAGGGCCGCCGCCACCACCACTACACCGACGCCCGTCCACCACCACAGCGACATGTGCCCGCTTCTTTCTCTGCGGCTCATTCTTCGAGTTCCTGGTCGCGCATCCTGGTCACGTCCATGCGATAACTGCCCCCGTCGCCCGCCACCAGCGACTGACGGTATTTCTCGGGAAGGTCGTCCCAGGCGACGTCCTCCTCGACCACGATCCGCTTGACCGGCGCGTCACTGCGCAGATGGTTCTTCATCAGCGCGGTCATGCGCCGGACGTAGGTGTTCGGGGCGATCCCCTTCTCGAACTCGATGACTTGCTCGAGGAGATAGGACCGCAGCTGCTTCCAGGCCGCCTTCACATTTCTGCGGACCGCCGTGGCGTACTTGTCCAGCTCGGTGAAGGCGAGCTTCACCGTTTCGGACATCCAGGGAAGGTGCTCCGCCACCCAGGGGAAAAGCTGCTCCCGGGCCCAGACCATGATCCGGTTCCACATGGCCAGCCCGAACGCGGCGATGATCAGGGGAATGAAGAAGGCCATCAATCCCTCCCCAGCGGAAGGCTCAAGGTGACGCCCTCGTCGCCGTCACGAATGATCCGCGCACGCACGTCCTCGGGGATGTCGCCCCAGTCGATCTCCTGCTTGATGCGCTTGCGCCGCACCTTCTGCCGATCGGCTCCGTACAGCATCTCGATGACCCGCACCCCCGTCTCCCCGGGCCGGGCCCGGTATTCGACGGTCACCGCGACGAGCTCCCTGCGGAGCGTGTCGATCACCGCCTGCTTCGCCCGCGGCAGTTCCGGCCGGATGGACGATCCATGCGGCTCGCCGCACATCTCGACCAGCGCGCTGAATACGTCACTCGCCGACAGCCCCAGAACGGGCTCGCACTCCTCGGCGAGGATCCCGTACACGACGATCGAGTCGGATTCCGGCGGGGTCTCCAGCGCCGCGATCACGACATCGATCATCTTCAGGATGTGACGGAGCGCGATTTTGCCGACAACGCCCCGCTCGGCACCCGGTTTCGGGAGAACGGCCTTGTCCGTCATCTCCCGGAGCGCCTTTTCGATCATGTCGCGCGCGGAGCGCAGCGATTTCCCCGCTGTGGTGTCAGGCATGCGTGTTCCCCCCGTTACGACCGCATGTACACGAAGCACATATTAGCGCCGTAACACTCAATAACACATAGCGTGAAAGGAATTGACAGCAATGCAGCACACTCTGATCACAAAAGTGCCCCCGGAGCCTCAATGAGGTCCCGGGGGCACAGACGTATCGGCGTACGGGGCGGCGTACCGGCGGCCGCGCCGATACGAAGGGGCTACACGGTGGCCAGTTGGCGCTCCGGCGCGGCGGCCTCGTCGCGGTCGTCCAGGGGCGAGGAGGTGGCGTGGGTGTAGGCGTCGTGGTCGAGGATCTTCTCGCGGGCCGAGACCACGACCGGCACCAGGGCCTGTCCGGCGACGTTGGTGGCCGTCCGCATCATGTCCAGGACCGGGTCGATGGCCATCAGCAGGCCGACGCCCTCCAGGGGGAGGCCGAGGGTGGAGAGGGTCAGGGTGAGCATGACCGTCGCGCCCGTGAGGCCCGCCGTGGCGGCGGAGCCGATGACCGAGACGAAGGCGATCAGCAGGTAGTCACCGATGCCGAGGTGCACGTCGAAGATCTCGGCGATGAAGATCGCCGCGAGCGCCGGGTAGATGGAGGCGCAGCCGTCCATCTTGGTGGTCGAGCCGAAGGGCACCGCGAAGGACGCGTACTCCTTGGGCACGCCCAGGCGTTCGGTGACCTTCTGGGTGAGCGGCATGGTGCCGACCGATGAGCGGGAGACGAAGGCGAGCTGGATCGCGGGCCAGGCGCCCTTGAAGAAGCTCAGCGGGTTGACCTTGGCGACGGTCGCCAGCAGCAGCGGGTAGACGCCGAACATCACCAGCGCGCAGCCGATGTAGACGTCGGCGGTGAAGGTCGCGTATTTGCTGATGAGGTTCCAGCCGTACTCGGCGATGGCGGAGCCGATGAGGCCCAGGCTGCCCAGCGGGGCGAGGCGGATGACCCACCACAGGGCCTTCTGGAGCAGCTCCAGCACCGACTGGCTCAGGGTGAGGATCGGCTGCGCCTTCTCACCGAGCTGGAGGGCGGCGACGCCCGCGACGGCGGCCATGAAGACGATCTGGAGGACGTTGAGCTTGGTGAACGGCGTGATGACGTCCATCGGCACGATGCCGGTGAGGAAGTCCAGCCAGGACCCGGCCTCGTCGGGCTTGGCGCCGTCCTTCGGGGTGAGGCCGGTGCCCCCGCCCGGGTTGGTGAGCAGGCCGATGGCCAGGCCGATGGCGACCGCGATGAGCGAGGTGGCCATGAACCACAGCAGCGTGCGGGTGGCCAGCCGGGCTGCGTTGCTGACGTTCCGCAGGTTCGTGATCGATATCAGGATCGCGAAGAAGACCAGCGGGGCGACGGCGAGCTTCAGCAGCTGGACGAAGATCGAGCCGATCTTGTCGAGCGTGGTGACCAGCCAGCCGACGTCACCGCTGCGGGCGACCCAGCCGAGCACCACGCCGAGGACGAGACCCAGCAGGATCTGCGCCCAGAACGGCACCTTGGGCAGGCGGAAGGACGACGTCTTGTCGGACGTCTCGGGGAGGGACGACAACGGACACACTCCGGGGGAGGTAAGAGGGCGAGAAGAAGCCAGGAGTCCGTACGGGATCCGGCCGCTGTACGACGAAGGGGTCAGCGGCGGCGACAGGCCGCGGACCGGCAGCGGCAAAGATCGATGTGCAGGCGCGCCACGAGCGGAACGCTCGCTGCGATAGAGGGCGCGGCTGCTGTCTTCATGACAAGCACATTAACACTGCTGCTTTGGGGGACCCAAAGAAAATCTTTGACCTTTCGGACCGGCCGCGGGGCGCACGGAGTGGCCGGAAACAGTTCAACGCCCTCCGGGCCAGCGGCTGCTGGCCCGGAGGGCGTTGGGAAAGGTGTGCGGAGTGTGAGGAGCCTTACACCGGGTTACGCGCCGGCGCGCGAACCGTCCTGCGCGGACGCGGGGGACGCGGCGGGCGCGGTGGACTCGGCGGGCGCGCTGGACTCGGCGGACGAGGCGTCCTCCTGGCTCTGGCTCGCCGCCAGCCGCTCCTTGGCCCGGTCCACGCGCTCGGCGACCTGCACCGCCATGGCCTCGCGCTGCTTGCGCAGCAGGACGAAGCTGAGCGGGGCGGAGACGATCAGTGCGAGCAGCACGACCCAGAACAGGTTGGAGGCGCCGAGGCCCGCGGGGACCACGCGGAAGTAGACCAGGGCCCACATGACCAGAAAGCAACCGGCGAAGATCCCCAGGCGCATGCCGGTGTAGCGGAACGTGGCGCTCGACTTGAGTGACACGACGGGGTCCTTCTTTCTGCCGGAAGTTCCTGCCCTCCCAGTGAATCACGTCCGGTTTCTGATCAATTCAGCGGCAGCCACATGGTGATGTCGTCGCGGAAGTCGTCGTCCGCGACCTTGATCGCCCCCGGTACCCGGCCGACCTCCTTGTAGCCGCACGACGCGTAGAACCGGTCCACCCCGGTGCCGCCCCGGCAGGTGAGCCGTATCCCCTGGATGCCGTCCATCCCGCGGGCGGCGTCCTCCACGGCGGCCATCAGGGCACGGCCGTATCCCTTGCCCTGGTGGGAGGGGTGGACCATGACGCTGTAGAGCCAGCACCAGTGCCGCATCAGCCGGTGGGTGTTGAGCGTGAAGAAGGCGGTCGCGGCCGCCGCGCCGCTCTCGTCGCGGCCGACGAGCAGCCGGGTGCGCCCCTCGGTCATCGCGGTGAGGTGCTTGATCAGCTCGGGCCGTATGTCCTCCGTGGTCACCGGCGGTACGAAGCCGACGGCGCCGCCCGCGTTCGAGACGTCGGCCCAGAGCGTGCGGATCGAGTCGAGCAGCTCAGGGGTGGTCTCGGGGTCGAGGTCGAACGTCAGCGGCATGCCGCTGACGATACCGAGCCCCCGTACGGATCAGCGCAGGACCTCCGCCACGACCTTGAGGTCCGACACCAGGCCCTCGTAGACCGCCTCGCGGTCGTCGGCCCGCAGCACGGCGGACGGGTGGATCGTGGCGAGCATCTCGTGGCCGTCCAGCGCGGGGCACGGCAGCAGCATCCCGCGCTGCTTGGTCACCCGGAACGACGGCCCCAGCAGGGCCTTTCCGGCGGTCGCGCCCAGTGCCACGATCACCTCGGGGTCGATCACGTGCACCTCGGCGGCCAGCCAGGGGCGGCAGGCGGTCATCTCGCGCAGGCTGGGCGGCTTGTGGATGCGCCGCTTGCCGCGCTCGGGGACGACCGTGAACTTGAAGTGCTTGACGGCGTTGGTGATGTACGTCTCGTCCGGGTCCACCCCGGCCTCGTCCAGCGCCCGGGTCAGCACCCGGCCCGCGGGCCCGACGAACGGCTTGCCCTGCCGGTCCTCCTGGTCGCCGGGCTGCTCGCCGACGAGGACGACACGGGCGTCCGGGGCGCCCGCGCCGAACACGGTCTGACTGGCCGCGCGGTGCAGCGGGCAGCCGCGGCATCCGGCGGCCGCCTCCCGGAGCGCGTCCAGGCCGGCGCCGCCGGGCACGAAGGGCTCGGCGGTGTAGGCGTCCTCGGGCGCCGTACCGGGGCTCATGCGCGCCGGGTACCCGCCGGACCGGGCCTCAGACGGTCACACCCGCATCGGCTGCGGCGACTCGCGCCGGGCCGGGTCCGGGCCCTCGTACTCGCGGATGGTCTCGTACCGGGTGTTGCGCTCCACCGGCCGGAAGCCCGCGTCGCGGATCAGGTCGAGCAGGTCGTCGCGGGTCAGCTTGTTCGGCGTGCCGTAGTTGTCCGCGTCGTGCGTGATCTTGTACTCGACGACCGAGCCGTCCATGTCGTCCGCGCCGTGGTTGAGGGCGAGCTGCGCGGTCTGCACGCCGTGCATCACCCAGAAGACCTTGACGTGCGGGACGTTGTCGAACAGCAGCCGGGAGACCGCGAAGGTCTTCAGCGCCTCCGCGCCGGTCGCCATGGAGGTGCGCGCCTGGAGCCGGTTGCGGATCTTGCCGTCCTGCATGTCCACGAAGTCGTGCTGGTAGCGCAGCGGGATGAAGACCTGGAAACCGCCGGTCTCGTCCTGGAGCTCACGCAGCCGCAGCACGTGGTCCACCCGGTGCCGGGGCTCCTCGATGTGCCCGTACAGCATGGTGCACGGGGTCTTGAGGCCCTTCTCGTGCGCCAGCCGGTGGATGCGCGACCAGTCCTCCCAGTGGGTGTCGTGGTCGACGATGTGCTGCCGGACCTCCCAGTCGAAGATCTCCGCGCCGCCGCCGGTCAGCGACTCCAGACCGGCGTCGATCAGCTCGTCCAGGATCTCGGACGCGGACATGCCGGAGATCTTCTCGAAGTGGTGGATCTCGGTGGCGGTGAACGCCTTCAGCGACACCTCGGCGGGCAGCGCCTCCTTGAGCGCCTTCAGCGACCGCGGGTAGTAGCGCCAGGGCAGGGTGGGGTGCAGCCCGTTGACGATGTGCAGCTCGGTGAGCTTGTCGTTCTCCATCGCCTTGGCGAGGCGGACGGCCTCCTCGATGCGCATCGTGTACGCGTCCTTCTCCCCCGGCTTGCGCTGGAAGGAGCAATAGGCGCAGGACGCGGTGCACACGTTCGTCATGTTGAGATGACGATTGACGTTGAAGTGGACGACGTCGCCGTTCTTGCGGGTGCGCACCTCATGGGCGAGTCCGCCCAGCCAGGCCAGGTCGTCGGACTCGTACAGGGCGAGACCGTCCTCACGGGTGAGCCGCTCCCCCGCGAGCACCTTCTGCTCCAACTCCCGCTTGAAACCCACATCGTGTGTCGGTGCGCTCATGCGACGGCCGCCTCCCATGCGTCTGGCCCTACGTCGTCGTGCCGGTGTCGGCCTTCGCCGAGACTACGCCTCGGCGTCCTCGGGAAGTTCCCCGACCCGGTTCTCCCACTTCGTGGACAACACGATCGTGGAACGCGTCCGGGCGACGCCCTTGGTCAGGGACAGTCTGCGGACGGTGCGCTCCAGGCCGTCCACGTTGGAGGCGCGCACCTTGAGCATGTACGAGTCGTCGCCCGCGATGAACCAGCAGTCCTCGATCTCGGCGAGGTCGCGCAGCCGCTGCGCCACGTCCTCGTGGTCGGCGGCGTCGGAGAGCTGGAGGCCGATGAGGGCGGTGACGCCGAGGCCGAGGGAGGCCGCGTCCACGGTCGCGCGATAGCCGGTGATCACACCGGCCGCCTCCAGGCGGTTGATCCGGTCCGTAACGCTGGGCCCTGAGAGGCCGACGAGCCTGCCGAGCTCCGCGTACGAGGCCCTGCCGTTCTCCCGCAGGGCCTGGATGAGCTGCCTGTCCACCGCGTCCATATGCCGTGCGCCTTCCATTATTCAGGGTTAGAGCGTCATTACATGTAGAATCTAAGGCATCAGGACCACAAACCCTGTAAATCCTCTAGGCGTTCGGCCTGTTACCTCAGGAGATGAGAACTCACCGTGTACACGATCGAAGGTCTTGAAGCCCGCATGCTGGAGCTGCGGGAACTGGCCGGCCGCTCGCGTGCCGTGGTCCGCACCCCCGACCGCCCCGTGTCCCGCACGGCCCGCCGCGCGGCCGTCGTCGCGGCCCGCGCCGCCCGCGCCAGGAAGCGCTGGACGCGCTAGCACCCGGCCATCCCCTAGCCGGTTTCCGGTCCCCGGTCTCCACCGAGCTCCCCCTCCCACCGGCGGTACAGCTTGTGCGGCACCCCCGCCGCGTCCAGCGTCCGCCCCGCGACGAAGTCCACCAGATCCTGGATGTGCATCGCCCCCGCGTAGAACGCCGGCGAGGCGGGCAGCACCACGGCGCCCGCCTCGTCCAGCGTCACCAGATGCCGCAGGGTCTGCCCGTTCAGCGGGGTCTCCCGCACCGCCACCACGAGCGGGCGCCGCTCCTTGAGCGTCACGCTCGCGGCCCGCTGGAGCAGGTCCTTCGACAGCCCCAGCGCGACCCCGGCCACACACGCGGTGCTCGCGGGGACGATCAGCATCCCCTTGACCTCGTAGCTGCCCGAGGACGGCCCGGCGGCCAGGTCGCCGGCCGCCCAGTGGCGCACGTCCGCCGAGTCCACCGGCACGTCGAAGGCGTCGGGCGTGCCGTCCGCGCCGCGCGCCAGCCAGCGGCGCAGATCCTCCCGCCAGTGCGCGTCCCGGAATCCGATCCCCGTCTCGTCCAGCAGCGTCAGCCGCGAGGCACGGCTGATCACGAGATCGACCGCCTCGCCCGCGTGCAGCAGCGCGCGCAGCACCGAGGCGGCGTACGGCGTCCCGGACGCGCCGGACACACCGACCACCCAGGGCCGGCGTCTGCTCACTTCTTCGTGCGGCCTGTTCGGCCCGTGCGGCGGCTCCACACACCGAGCCTATCCGGCGGGTCTCACGGGCCGAGGCCCCGCACCACCAGGTCGAGCAGAGCGCAGCAGAACAGGGCGATTCCGATGAAGCCGTTCACCGTGAAGAAGGCGCGGTTCAGGCGGGAGAGATCGTCCGGGCGCACGATCGTGTGCTCGTACGCGAACGCCGCCGCCACGATCACCAGCCCCAGCCAGAAGAAGACCCCGGCGCCGGTCGCCAGCGCGTACCAGACCAGCAGCAGTGTGGTGATCACATGGCAGGCGCGCGCCCCGTGGAGCGCCCCCGCGATGCCGAAGCGCGCCGGTACCGACCGCACCCCGTGCGCCCGGTCGGCGGCCACGTCCTGGCAGGCGTAGATCAGGTCGAAACCGCCGATCCAGATGCCGATCGCGAGGCCGAGGATCACCGCGTCCCACGACCACTGCCCGGTGACCCCGATCCAGGCCCCGATCGGGCCGATGGCCTGGGCGAGGCCCAGGATGGCGTGCGGGAAGTCGGTGAACCGCTTGCCGTACGGATAGACCACCATCGGCACGACCGCGACCGGCGCCAGCGCCAGGCAGAGCGGATTGAGCAGCGCGGCGGCACCGAGGAAGACGACCAGCGCGACCAGCGCACCGGTCCAGGCGGTGCGCACCGAGACCGCGCCGGTGACCAGCTCGCGGGAGGCGGTCCGGGGGTTCCGCGCGTCGATCTCGCGGTCGATGATCCGGTTGGCGGCCATCGCGAAGGTGCGCAGACCCACCATGGCGACCGTGATCAGCAGCAGCTCGATCCAGTGGACGCGCTCGTCCCACAGCAGCATCGCGGTCAGCGCGGCGGTGTACGCGAAGGGCAGCGCGAAGACCGAGTGCTCGATCATCACCAGGCGCAGGAACGACCTGGTCCGGCCGGGCTGGGGCACGGCGGCAGCGGCGGAGGTCACAGCCCGTACCCCGGTTCACCCTCGCGGTGGCGGGGAGAGCCCGCCACCGCGCTGCCTTCTTCCATCATGACCTCGGACCTCACAGCCCGTACTCCTTCCAGCGCCGGGTCACCCGATCGGCTACCTCCGGATCGGACTCGACCATGTGCGGCCAGCCGCCGTCGCGGGTGTAGCCCTCCTCGGGCCACTTGGCGGTGGCGTCGATGCCCGCCTTGCCGCCCCAGAACTGCTGGTACGAGGCGTGGTCCAGATGGTCGACGGGGCCCTCGACCACGGTCAGATCGCGGGCGTAGTCGGTGTTCCCCAGCGCGCGCCAGGACACCTCGTGCAGATCGTGTACGTCACAGTCGGCGTCGACCACGACGATCAGCTTGGTCAGCGACATCATGTGGGCGCCCCAGATGGCGTGCATGACCTTCTGCGCGTGCTTGGGGTACTTCTTGTCGATCGAGACGATCGCACAGTTGTGGAAGCCGCCCGACTCGGGGAGGTGGTAGTCCACGATATCCGGGATGATGATCTTCAGCAGCGGGAGGAAGAACCGCTCGGTGGCCCGCCCCAGCGGCCCGTCCTCGGTCGGCGGGCGGCCCACCACGATCGACTGGAGCAGCGGGCGGGACCGCATCGTCACACAGTCGATGGTCAGC
Organism: Streptomyces sp. BRA346; assembly: GCF_052851135.1. Classification (NCBI taxonomy): domain Bacteria; kingdom Bacillati; phylum Actinomycetota; class Actinomycetes; order Kitasatosporales; family Streptomycetaceae; genus Streptomyces; species Streptomyces sp. BRA346. Next base: position 62,174 of record NZ_JAIWIH010000031.1, read on the forward strand.
GCCGGGAACGGCTCCTGGGGCGTGTAGAAGCCGGTGTGGTCGCCGAACGGGCCCTCCGGCAGCATCTCCCCGGGCTCCAGCCAGCCCTCGATGACGACCTCGGCGGCGGCCGGGACCTGGAGCGGCACCGTCTTGCAGTCGACCATCTCGATCCGCCGGCCCTGCACGAACCCCGCGAACAGGTACTCGTCGATGTCACCGGGGAGCGGTGCGGTCGACGCGTACGTCACGGCGGGCGGCGCGCCGAAGGCGATCGCGACCGGCAGCTTCTCCCCGCGCCGGGCCGCGACTTGGTAGTGGTTGCGGCTGTCCTTGTGGATCTGCCAGTGCATGCCGATGGTGCGGCGGTCATGGCGCTGGAGGCGGTAGAGGCCGAGGTTGCGCACCCCGGTCTCCGGGTGCTTGGTGTGGGTGAGGCCGAGATTGAAGAACGAGCCGCCGTCCTCGGGCCAGGTGAACAGCGCCGGGAGCGCGTCGAGATCGACGTCGTCGCCGGTCAGCACCACCTCCTGGACGGGTGCCTCCTTCACCTTCTTCGGCGGCAGGTGCGCCATGGAGCCGAGCTTGCCGAACGCCTCGCGCAGCCCGACGAAGCCCTGCGGCAGCTCGGGCTTGACCAGGCCGCCGATCTTTTCGCTGATCTCGTCGTACGAGCGCAGGCCCAGGGCCTTGAGGAGCCGGCGGTCCGTGCCGAACACGTTCATGGCCAGCGGCATCGACGCGCCCTTGACGTTCTCGAAGAGCAGCGCGGGACCGCCCGCCTTGTTGACGCGGTCGGTGATCTCGCCGATCTCCAGATACGGATCGACTTCGGCCTTGACGCGCTTGAGGTCGCCTTCCCTGTCGAGCGCCCGCAGAAAGGAACGAAGATCGTCATAAGCCATGCGTCCCAGTATCCGGTACGCACTACCCTGGTCCCGTAACTGGGGCCCGCTCGGCCGGCCCCGAACACCACACGCAGGGGGATCGCCTCATGCTCCGGGTGCTGATGATCCTGGTGCCGCTGGCACTCAGCATCTACGCGTTCATCGACTGCATCACCACCGAAGAGCAGGACGTCCGCTATATCCCCAAGCCGCTGTGGGCGATCCTCGTCCTGCTGTTCCCGGTGGTGGGATCCATCTCCTGGCTGCTGGTGGGCCGCAAGCGGGCCACGGCGGCCGAGGCCCGGCGCGCATGGGTCGCCCCCGACGACAACCCGGAGTTCCTGAAGTCCCTGGGCGAGCGGCGCGACCGGCCGGAGGGGCCGGAGGACGACGGCGAGCAGCCGCCGAAGGAGCGCGACGAGGAGCTGCTGAAGGACTGGGAGGCGGATCTGCGCCGCCGCGAGGAAGAGCTGCGCCGCAAGGGCGGCGACGGCCCGGAAGACAACACGCCGCCCGCGTCCTGACGGGGCGCGGGCGGCGTGAGCGGCGTGGTGGACCGGGTCAGACTCCCGCGTAGGAGTGCTTGCCGGTGATGAAGATGTTGACGCCGTAGTAGTTGAACAGGTAGCAGGCGAAGGCGATCAGCGCGAGGTACGCGGCCTTGCGGCCCTTCCAGCCCGCGGTGGCCCGGGCGTGCAGGTAGCAGGCGTAGGCGACCCAGGTGATGAACGACCAGACCTCCTTGGGGTCCCAGCCCCAGTAGCGGCCCCAGGCCGCCTCGGCCCAGATCGCGCCCGCGATGATCGTGAAGGTCCACAGCGGGAAGACCGTGGCGTTGATGCGGTACGCGAACTTGTCCAGCGACGCCGCCGAGGGCACCCGCGCCAGCACGGACTTGACGGCCTGGCGGTACTGCTTGCCCTCCGGGTTCTCCAGCTGCGCCTCGTAGCGGTCGCGGAAGAGGTAGAGCAGCGTGGAGACGGCCCCCATGTACAGCGAGGCGCCGGAGATGATCGCGCAGCTGACGTGGATCCACAGCCAGTACGAGTGCAGGGCCGGAACCAATTGGTCGCTGTCGGTGTACAAGACGGAGACAGCGAGTCCGAGGTCGAGGAGGACCGTGGTGACCAGAGGCAGACCGATCCAGCGGACGTTCTTCTTCAGCGCGAGCAGCACGAGGTACGTGGCGACCGCGACCATGCCGAACGTCGTGGAGAACTCGTACATGTTGCCCCAGGGCGCGCGCTGTACGGACAGCGCGCGGGTGAGGACACCACCGGCATGAGTGAGGAACGCCAGCACGGTGAGGCCCACCGCGATCCGGCCGTAGACATCGCCCTGCTCGGTGCCGCCCGAGGCGCCCGGCCCGTCGGGGACGTCGCGGCTGCCCGGGGCGGACCGGGTGATGACCTTCGGGCGCTCCAGCACGGCGGTGCCGCCGCCCTTCTCGGCCGTCCGCACCGTGACCGAGGGGCGCTTCGCGGACGCGGTCTCGGTGGTGATCGCGGCGGCGGTGCGGCCGACGGCGCTGCGGCTGCCGAAGACCCACTCGGCGATATGGGCGAGGAAGGCGAGGGTGTAGACCGCCATCGCCGTGTAGATCAGCACATTGCTGTAGTGAGCGAGATTCTCGTTGACTGCGGCCGCGAGGTTCACGCGCGCGCTCCTTCTGCGGGATCTGCGGGGTCTACAGGCTCTGCGGTATCGCCGGGCTTCTCGGCATCCGCGGGAGGCGCGTCCGTCTGTAGCCGGACGGCCAGTTCGGCGAGCTCCTCGGGGAGCTTGGCGTATTCGCTGCGGCCGAGACCGGCCATCTCGACGACGGTCGCGCCGTCGTCGCCCTTCACCGCCCGGACCCAGACCCGGCGGCGCTGGATGAACAGCGAGCCGACCAGGCCCACCAGGGCCCCCACGGCGCCCAGCAGGGCGGTCTCGTCGCCCGGCTTGTGCGAGATCTGGAAGCTGGCCCAGCTCTTGACGCCGTCGAAGGTCAGCGTTCCCTCGCCGTTCGGCAGCTTCATGGTGTCGCCCGGCGCGAGCGCCCGGGCGAACTTGGTCTTCCCGTCGGGCTCCAGGTACTGCTTCATCCGCGACTTGTCGAGCTGGTACACGCTCTGCGGGGTACCGCCGTCGATGCCGAGGCTGCCGTGGTAGGCCGTCAGCACCAGCGCCGGATTGTCCAGCGCCGGGAACTGGGAGAACATCCCCTTGCTGCGCACCCAGGTCGGCAGGAACTGCCCCTGGTACGCGACCTGGTCCCGCTTGCCGTTCTTGTCGCGGTAGTCACCGAGCTTGATCACCATGCTCTCGGTGAGGTTGGCCCCGTCGATCGGCAGCCCGACCACCGGCCCCTGGTGCACCACATCGCCCTGGCCGTCCCGGATCGTGACGACCGGCGAGTAGCCGTGGTTCAGCAGGAAGACCTTGTAGTTCTGGATCTCCAGCGGCTCGTTGACCTTGATCGACTTCTTGCGGGCGGCCCCGTCCACCCCGTCCCAGTAGGTGACATCGGCGCGGAAGGTGCGCGGCGTGCGCATCTGGGGGCCGCTGCGCTCGTAGGTCGCGTGGAACTTGTCCAGCTGGAAGCTGAAGGGCGCCAGGTCGTCGCTCCGGAACAGCTGCCCCGTCTTGATGTCGTCGTACTGGGTCAGGCTGTTGGAGAATCCGCCGCCCTCGGTGATCAGGCTGCTGCCCTCGGTCTTCCACAGCTGGCCCGCGGCGAAGGAGACCAGCAGCACGATCAGCGCGGTGTGGAACAGCAGATTGCCGACCTCGCGCAGGTAGCCCTTCTCGGCGGCGACCGCGTTTCCCGTGAGCTGGCTGCGGAAGCGCCTCCGCTTCATGATCCGCTGCGCCGCCTCCAGCACCTTCTCGGGCTCGGCGTCGCTGCGCCAGGTGGTGTAGGCGGGCAGCCGGGTGAGCCGGCGCGGGGCGGCCGGCGGGCGGCCGCGCAGCTGGCCCACGAACTGCCAGGTGCGCGGCACGATGCAGCCGATGAGCGAGATGAACAGCAGGATGTAGATCGCCGAGAACCACACCGAGCTGTAGACGTGGAACAGCTGGAGCTTCTCGTAGATCGGGGTGACGGTCGGGTGCTTGTCCTTGAAGTCCTGGACCTTGAGCTGGTCGATGCTCGTCTGCGGGATCAGCGAGCCCGGGATCGAGCCCAGGGAGAGCAGGAAGAGCAGCAGCAGCGCGACCCGCATCGAGGTCAGCTGCCGCCAGAACCACCGGGCCCAGCCGAGCGGCCCCAGCGAGGGGACGTTGATCTCCTCGGCGGGGGCGGTGGACAGCTGCGACCCCGCGGCGCCCAGCTCGCGCTCCTCCGCGCCGCCCGCGCCGCTGTCGGCCACCTGCTCGGCCGTCTTCGCGGACGTCTGCCCAGCCGCCTTCTCGGCCGCGGAGTCGGTATCGGTGGTGGACATGGTTCAGATCCCAACGTTGAAGCTCTGAGCCCAGCTCTGCGTGTCGCTCATGAGCGCGTCCCAGACACCCGTGAGCAGCAGCACCCCCAGGGCGATGAGCAGACCGCCACCGGTCCGCATCACCCACACGTAGTGCTGTTTGACCCAAGTGAAGGCGCCCAGCGCACGCCGGTAGGCCACCGCTACGGCGACGAACGGCAGCCCGAGCCCGACGCAGTACGCGACGGTCAGCAGAGCGCCGCGACCCGCGCTCCCCTCATTGAACGCCAGCGCCTGGACGGCGGTGAGGGTGGGTCCCAGGCACGGCGTCCAGCCGACACCGAACAGGGCGCCCAGCACCGGCGCGCCCGCCAGCCCCATCGTGGGTGTGATGTGGAAGCGGAACTCGCGCTGCCCGAAGCCCTTCAGCAGCCCCATGAAGGCCAGGCCCATCAGGATCGTGACGGCCCCGAGGATCTTGGAGATGGTCTCCTTGTGCTCCTGGAGCGTCCAGCCGAAGTGGCCGAACAGGGCGCCGCCGGAGACGAAGACGGCGGTGAAGCCGAGTACGAAGAGCGAGGCGCCCGCGGCCATCCGGCCGCGCCTGGCCTCCGCCAGATCCGTACCGGTGATCCCGGTGACGTACGACATGTAGCCCGGCACCAGGGGCAGCACACAGGGGGAGAAGAAGGAGACCAGTCCGCCGAGGACGGCGATCGGCAGGGCCAGCAGCAGCGCCCCGGTCAGCACGGTCTCATTCGCACCGGTGGCGGCGAGCGTAGTCACAAGAGGTCACTTCTCCGCGATGAGCGGGTTGAGCATCTTGCGCACGCTGTCCTCGCTGAGCGGAGTGAGCGCACGGGCCGCGATCTTGCCGTCCCGGTCCAGCACGATGGTCGACGGGATGGCCTGCGGGTTGAGGCTGCCCTTCGGGAAGCGCAGCATCAGCTTGCCGATCGGGTCGTACAGGCTCGGGTAGTCGACCTTGAACGCCTTCTCGAACCTGAGCGCGGGGGCTCGGTTGCTGTCCCGCGTGTTGATCCCGATGAACTGGACGCCCTTGGACTTGGTGTCCTTCGCGACCTTGGCGAGGTTCGGGGCCTCGGCCCGGCAGGGCGCGCACCAGGAACCCCAGACGTTCAGGACGACGATCTTGCCCTTGTAGTCGGCCACGTCGAGCGGCTTGTCCTCGAGGGTCTTCCCGGACAGCTGGGGAGCGTCCTGGCGGTCCCCCTTGGGCACGGTGTCGACGCCGCCCTTGCCCTGCACGAACTTGGTATCCGCGGATCCGCCCGAGGTGCCGCCGCTACCGCAGGCGGAGAGGGACAGCGCGGCAACCGCGGCCCCGGTGGCCAGCACGGTTGCGCGACGGCAGGTCGCGAGGCGCCGAGGGGCGCGGCAGGCACTCATGTGAAAAGTTTCGCATGGCCCATTTGCGGATCTTCGCCACCCCCCTCGCCCCCCTGCGGAGCGGGACGGTCAGCCGCCGCTCGCGGTCCACGCCTGGCCGACGCCGAACCCCTGAAGATCCGCGAGCACCTCCGGGTCCTGCGCGTCCAGCCAGTCCGTGAGCTGTTTGAAGGACACCAGCCGCACGTCCTTGTTCTTCTCGTCGGCCATGTGCTTGAGCGCTTCCTCGACGGCGTCCATATAGATGCCGCCGTTCCACTGTTCGAAGTGGTTGCCGATGAAGAAGGGGGCGCGATTGGTCTCGTACGCCCGCCGGAAACCGGCGATGTACGCGTCGGTGGCCTGCTTGCGCCAGCCCGGGTAGTTGGCGGGCGGTGCTTTCGTGGAATTCTGCGACTGGTTGGCGAGGATGTTGTAATCCATCGAGAGCACTTCGAAGGAATGGCCGGGGAAGGGAATCTGCTGGAGCGGATAGTCCCACAGCCCCATCTTCTTCGACGGCCACACCTGGCGACCGCCGGGCGAACTGGCGTCATAGCGCCAGCCGAGCTTCCGGGCGGTCGGCAGCAGATTCTGCTGCCCGAGCAGACAGGGAGTGCGCCCGCCGATCAGTTCCTCGCGGTAATCGAAGGGCAGCGGATCGACATCCTTGAATCCGGTGTTCGTGCGCCACTGCGTGACGAACGACACGGCCTGCTCGACCTCCGACTCCCACTGGGCGGACGTCCAGTTGGCGACGGTGCCGCGGCCCGAGCAGAAGTGGCCGTTGAAGTGGGTGCCTATCTCATGGCCCTCCAACCAGGCCAGACGCACGTTCTCCAGCGTCGCCTTGATGTGGTCGTCGGTGAGATAGCCGATGTCGGAGGCGCCCACCGGATTGTTCGGCGGCTTGTACAGCGACTTCTTCGACTCGGGAAGGCAGTAGAGCCCGGACAGGAAGAACGTCATGGTCGCGCCGTGGTCCTTGGCGAGCTTCCGGAAACGCGGGAAGAGGCCGTTGCCGACCTCTCCCGCGCCGTCCCAGGAGAAGACCACGAACTGCGGTGGCTTCTGCCCCCGCTCAAGACGCTCCGGCTCGGGATCCTTCGGCCTGTTCACCCCACGGGAAGTTGAACCGTCACCAATCGGCTTTGCCTGCGCCGTCCTCTTCGGCGCCGCCTTGCCCGACCCCGATGACGAACAGCCGACAGCGGTCAGTGACGCGACCGCCCCCATACCAAGACCGAGGATCCCCCTCCGGCTGACCTCACGCATAGCGTCCTCAATTCGCACTCGCCGTACTGGTTGTCCGGGCCACGGACGACCTTTGAGATGGCGAGACGAATAGCGGGGTTCCGAACGGACGCGGTCAATTACAGTTCCGGCACATTTCCCCGGGAACGATTACCGCATGCGATGAGACGCCTACAGCGCGCTGGTTATGCGCCGAACCCCTTGGAGGCCCCCTTCACGGGCTTGGCGCCCGCGAGGAGGTGCGCCGGGACGAGATCACGGGCCGGTTCGCTGTAGCCGATCGACACGATCTTGTCGCCGCGGTAGGTGAAGGTGGTGAGGCTGGCCAGGGTGCACTGCCGCTTGCGCGGGTCGTGCCACAACCGCCGCCGCTCCGCGAAGCTGCGCACGATCCAGATCGGCAGCTGATGACTGACGCAGACCGCCTCGTGCCCGCGGGCGGCGTCGCGCGCCGCGCCCAGCGCCCCCATCATCCGCACCACCTGGTCGATGTACGGCTCGCCCCAGGAAGGGCGGAAGGGGTTGGTGAGATGACGCCAGTTGGCCGGCCTGCGCAGCGCGCCGTCGCCCACCCCGAAGGTCTTCCCCTCGAAGGCGTTCGCCGCCTCGATCAGCCGCTCGTCGACGGCCACGTCCAGACCGTGCGCCTTGCCGATCGGGGTGGCCGTCTCCTGGGCCCGCTCCAGCGGGGAGGCCACGACATGGGTGATGTCGCGCTCAGCGAGGTGCTCGGCGACCCGGTCGGCCATGCGGCGGCCCAGCTCTGACAGGTGGTAGCCGGGCAGGCGCCCGTACAGGACGCCCTCCGGGTTCTCCACCTCGCCGTGGCGCATCACATGGACGACGGTGATGTCGTTCTCGCTCTGTGTCATGTCACCCATCATTCAGTCGCCTCGGCGGCGGCCCGCGCCGCCCCCGGCAGAGCCTCCGCCACCCGCTCCAGCGCCCGCTCGTCGTGGGCCGTCGAGAGGAACCACGACTCGAAGGCCGACGGCGGCAGATAGACGCCCTGGGACAGCATCGAGTGGAAGAAGGGGGTGAAGCGGAACGCCTGCTGCGCCTTCGCCTTGGCGTAGTCCGTGACGTCCTCGTCGGTGAAGAAGACCGTGAACATGCTGCCCGCGTTCTGCACGCGGTGCACGACGCCCTCCTTGGACAGCGCCTCGGTCACCAGCGCCCGCAGCTGCGCGGAGGCCGCGTCGACCTTCTCGTACGCCGCGTCGTCCAGCAGCCGCAGCTGCGCCACACCGGCCGCCGTCGCGATCGGGTTCCCGGACAGGGTGCCCGCCTGGTAGACCGGGCCGGCCGGGGCGAGCTGCGCCATGACGTCGGCGCGGCCGCCGAAGGCCGCGGCCGGGAAGCCGCCGCCCATGACCTTGCCGAAGGTCATCAGATCGGGTACGACCCCGTCGAGCCCGAACCAGCCGGACCTGGAGACCCGGAAGCCGGTCATGACCTCGTCGGAGATGAAGAGCGCGCCGTTGTCGGCGCACAGCTCCTTCAGGCCCGCGTTGAACCCGGGCAGCGGAGGCACCACGCCCATGTTGCCCGGCGAGGCCTCGGTGATCACACAGGCGATCTCGCCCGGGTGCGCGGCGAACGCCGCCCGCACCGCCTCCAGGTCGTTGTACGGCAGCACGACGGTCTCCCCCGCCTGCGCGCCCGTCACGCCGGGGGTGTCCGGCAGCCCGAAGGTCGCCACCCCGGACCCGGCCGCGGCCAGCAGGGCGTCCACATGGCCGTGGTAACAACCCGCGAACTTGATCACCTTGGGGCGGCCGGTGAACCCACGGGCCAGCCGGATCGCCGACATCGTCGCCTCGGTGCCGGACGACACCAGGCGCACCTGCTCGACGGGGCCGACGCGGGCCACGATCTCCTCGGCGAGTTCGACCTCGCCCTCGCCCGGCGTGCCGAACGAGGTACCACGGGCGACGGCGGCCTGCACGGCCCCGATCACCTCGGGGTGCGAATGGCCGAGGATCATCGGTCCCCACGAACACACGAGGTCGACGTACTCGCGTCCGTCGGCATCGGTGAGGTACGGACCGTCACCGGACACCATAAAGCGGGGCGTACCTCCGACGGCGCGGAAAGCCCGGACCGGAGAGTTCACGCCGCCGGGCGTCACGACGGCCGCGCGATCGAAAAGCGTCTGCGAAACTGGGGCTGCGTACGGATAGCTCACGCTAGCCATGTTGTCAGAGGGTGACGGAGTCCTGCCGTCGGGAGTTTCACAACGGCGACGCGGGGGAGGTCTCAGTCATATTGATCAGTTTGATCAGGTCGCAATGATCGGGTTGCGCGGCGGTGGCTGCGAGTGGTCGGGTGGAGATATGCATCGCGGTGGCGAACTGGGTGAAGGGACTGACGATCGAGGCCCCGAGCGTGCCCGCCCCGGACGCCATCGGCGAGAAGACGCGGGCAGGGCAAGCAGGAGCGGGGGCCGCATGGGGGTGACCTACAAGTACTTCGGCGCGCCCGACGGGGCCACCGCCGCCCGGGTCCCCATCTCCATGCGCCCCGAGGAGCTCGGCGGCGACGAGCTGGGCCACGGCATGTTCACCAAGATCAAGCCGGAGACGGTGGCCGCGATGGTCCTCACCGGCATCGAGGGCGTGCCCCTGCACAAGGTGCCCCCGCTCGAACTCGTCGTCCTGCACCCGGACTACGCCGTCGTCAAGCTGCCGATGACCGCCGTCGACCCGCTGCGCGGCGTCGGCGAGGAGGCGGTGGGCGCGGCGGCCTTCATCTGGTCCACGGTCCCGGACCGCGGCGGCCCGCGCGATGCCTTCCTGGTCTACCAACTGCTCCACGAGTGGCAGGACTTCAGCCACCGGCTGCACGAGGCGGGCCACCAGCCGTACTGCCTGGTCTGGCCCTGACCTGTGCCGTTCTAGCCTTCCCCCATGCTCATCGCACGCTCCGTCAGCCTGTTCGTCCTGGCCGCCCTCCTGGAGATCGGAGGCGCCTGGCTGGTCTGGCAGGGCGTGCGCGAGCACAGGGGATGGGCCTGGATCGGCGCCGGGCTCGTCGCTCTCGGTGCCTACGGTTTCGTGGCCACGCTCCAGCCGGACGCGCACTTCGGCCGCATCCTCGCGGCGTACGGCGGCGTCTTCGTCGCCGGATCACTCGCCTGGGGCATGGTCGCCGACGGCTACCGGCCCGACCGCTTCGATGTCATCGGTGCGTTGGTCTGTCTGGTCGGAGTCGCCGTCATCATGTACGCGCCTAGAAGGTGAGCGGGCGGCCGTGGTGAGCGTGGTCGCCGTTGTCCTCCTCCTGGGTTGAGCTGAGGACGCAGCCGGTGTCCGGGTCGATCAGCACGCGGGTGATGGTGTCGTCGCACTCGACGTCCACGGCCCACACCTGGTGCTTCTCGCCGTTCTTGTGGTGCGGGTCCTGCTGCTTGTGGTTGTCCCGCTTGTGGTCGTCCCGCTGCTTGTCGCCGTGGCGCTGCGGGTCCCGGTGCTGCTGGTCCTTGTGGTGACCGCCCTTGCGGTGGTCGTCGTGACGCGGGTCGTCCTCGGGGCAGTCGTCCACCAGCTCGGCGCTGATGGCCCGGCCGCCGACCTCGCACTCGGCGATCTCCACGGCCTGCTCAAGCGTCACCGGTCCGCTCTGCGCGGTGGTGGTGGACTCGTGGTTCTGGTGGGCGTGCGGGTCCTTGCGCGCGTGGTCGTCCTTGCGGGCGTGGTCGTCCTGGTGGTCGCCGTGGGCGGACGGGGCGCCGAAACGATCCTGCGGCATGGCGGCGGCCTGCTGGGCCACCTCGGGCTGCGCCACCTCGGCCTGGGCCGACTCGGCGTACTGGGCCATTCCGCGCTGCTGGTAGCCGTGGCCCTGCGGGGCGCTGCTCTCGCGCTGCCAGCGGGTCGGCCGGTTCGGCCGCTCCGGCCGACCGTTCGGCCGAGCGGTCTGGCCCTCGTTGGCGGCGGTCTGACCGTTGGCCGCTTGGCCGTTTTCGGCCTGGCCGTACCCGTTCTGGCCGCTGCCGTACCAGCCANTNCCCGACTGACCGTTGGCGGCTTGGCCATTGCCGGACTGGCCATTGCCGTTCTGGCCGCTGCCGTACCAGCCGTTACCCGACTGACCGTTGTCGTGCTTGGCGTTGTCGTGGCGGCCGTCGTCGTGCCGACCGTTCTCGTGGTGCCCGTTGTCGTGGCGGCCGTCGTCGTGCCGACCGTTCTGGTGGTGCCCGTTGTCATGGCGGCCGTCGTCGTGCCTGCCGTCGCCGTGGTGCCCGTTGTCGTGCTTCTGCTGCTTGTTGTCGTGCCGGTGGTCATCCCCATGGTTACGGTCGCCGTGCCGCTCCTTGTCCTGGGGGCATGCGGAGGCCGACGTCGAGTGCGAGCCCGGCGCAGTACCCGCGGCCCACGCGACCGACGGAGAGCCGGCCACCAGAGCCGCCGCCGCGAGGGCACCGGCAGAGGCGACGCCCCAGCGTCGGAAGGACTGGCGGGACCGGTACAGCATTCTGTTCTGATGGGTCATGACCTGTATTCACTCCTTGGGGCATGCGAGAGTCCGAGACCGGCGGCGCGCCGGACGCATGCACCCTTCCCCGGGGCCATGAGCGGATAGCGGTTTCCGATCTTCAGTCCCCCGATCGGCCGCAGATCAGAAGGTCATATCCTGCGTATGGATCATTGTGCGGTTTACCTACCGCGCTCACGCAGGCCACGTCGCCACAGGAGGGTCGATGACCACCCGTACCGCAGTCATCACCGGTGCCAGCAGTGGGATCGGGGCGGCCACCGCCCGCAGGCTCGCCACGGCCGGCTTCCGCGTCGTCCTGGCCGCGCGCCGCAAGGAGCGGATCGAGGCGCTGGCCGCGGAGCTGACGGAGGCGGGGCACGAGGCCGTGCCATACGTCCTGGACGTCACCGACCGGGACGCCGTGGCCACCTTCGCCGATCACTTCGACCGCTGCGACGTACTGGTCAACAACGCGGGCGGGGCCATCGGCGCCGAGACCGTCGCGTCCTCCGACCCGGCCGACTGGCGGGCGATGTACGAGGTCAACGTGATGGGCGTGCTCCACGTGACCCAGGCCCTGCTGCCCGCCCTCGTCGCCTCCGGCGACGGCACGATCGTGGTGCTGTCCTCCACCGCGGGCCACATCCAGTACGAGGGCGGCGGCGGTTACGTGGCCGCCAAGCACGGCGCGCACGCGATCGCGGGCACGCTGCGGCTGGAACTGTGCGGCGAGCCGGTGCGGGTGATCGAGATCGCGCCGGGCATGGTCATGACGGACGAGTTCGCGGTGAACCGGTTCCGCGGGGACGAGGGCCAGGCCGCCGCCGTCTACGAGGGCGTGGCCGAGCCGCTGACCGCCGACGACGTCGCCGACACCGTCGCGTGGACGGTCACCCGGCCCTCCCACGTCAACATCGACCTGATGGTGGTCCGCCCCCGCGCCCAGGCCGCCCAGCACAAGGTCCACCGCGAGCGCTGAGCGGCCGGGGCGCTGAGCGGCCGGGGGCACGACACCGGGGTCAGCCCTTGACGCAGACGACCTGCTTGAGCCGGGCCACCACCTCGACGAGGTCCCGCTGCTGGTCGATGACCTTCTCGATGGGCTTGTAGGCCCCCGGGATCTCGTCCACGACGCCGGAGTCCTTCCGGCACTCCACACCCCGCGTCTGCTCCTCCAGGTCCTGCGTCGAGAAACGCTTCTTCGCCTGGTTCCGGCTCATCTTGCGGCCGGCGCCGTGCGAGGCCGAGTTGAAGGACGCCTCGTTCCCCAGGCCCCGGACGATGTACGAACCGGTGCCCATCGAGCCGGGGATGATCCCGAAGTCGCCGCGGCCCGCGCGGATGGCGCCCTTCCGGGTCACCAGCAGGTCCATGTCCTCGTACCGCTCCTCGGCCACGTAGTTGTGGTGGCAGGAGATGACCGGCTCGAAGACCGGCCGGGCCTTCGCGAACTCCTTGCGCACGATGTCCTGGAAGAGCGACATCATGATCGCGCGGTTGTACTTGGCGTACTCCTGCGCCCAGAACAGATCATGCCGGTAGGCGGCCATCTGCGGGGTGTCCGCGATGAAGACGGCCAGATCGCGGTCGATCAGATCCTGGTTGTGCGGCAGTCCGCGGGCCTGGCCGATGTGGTACTCGGCCAGTTCCTTGCCGATGTTGCGGGAACCGGAGTGCAGCATCAGCCAGACCGAGCCCTCGTCATCGAGACAGAACTCGATGAAGTGGTTGCCCGATCCGAGCGACCCCATCTGCTTCACGGCCCGCTCCTGGCGGAACTTGACCGCCTCGGCCACTCCCCCGAACCGCCCCCAGAAGTCGTCCCACGCGGCTGCCCGGAACCCGTGCAGCCGCCCCGGGTCGACCGGGTTGTCGTGCATCCCCCGGCCCACCGGAATCGCCTGCTCGATCCTGGACCGCAGGCGCGACAGATCGCCCGGCAGATCATCCGCGGTGAGCGACGACTTGACCGCCGACATCCCACAGCCGATGTCCACGCCGACCGCCGCCGGGCACACGGCCCCCTGCATCGCGATCACCGAGCCGACGGTGGCGCCCTTTCCGTAGTGCACGTCCGGCATCACGGCCAGGCCCCTGATCCACGGCAGCGTCGCCACGTTCCGCAGCTGCTGCATGGCCCCGCCCTCGACCGTCGCGGGGTCCGCCCACATCCGGATGGGGACCTTCGCCCCGGACACCTCGACATACGACATGTTTTACTCATTCCCCCGCTAAAGACTGAAACGCAAAAACCGGGCCCACAGCCCATTCACGACAGCCGACCGGCAGACGCGGCGGCCCGTGCGGTACACATTGTCTCCAGCCATCGCCTACCGGCGGCAAGCAGTTTTCGCTCGAAGGGACACGGATAGTGCAGCCAGCGCAGCGAACGGCCCGTGGACGGCGCGCCACCCCGGCCGCCGCCCTGCTCATCGCCGCGCTCGCCGCCGCGGGACTCAGCGGCTGCACCGGCTCCGACTCGAAGCCGGGCGCGGGCGACAGCACCTCCGACGACTCCGGCGCGGAGGTCTCGGCCGAGCCGGGCCGCTACAACACCCTCCCCGAGGCGTGTGGCGCCGTGAGCCCCAAGACCCTGCACAGGCTGCTGCCCGGCGGCACCGACGCCGAGAAGGCGTACGAGGGCCAGGCGACCGTGACGTACGACGTAGACCGACGCGACGGCTGCCGCTGGAAGGTCGCGACGCCGAGCGGCACCCGCTATCTGACGCTGGACTTCGAGCGCGTCGTCTCGTACGACCCGTCCGTGAGCGATGACGACCGGGCGCAGGAGCTGTACGAGAAGAAGGCGGTGGCCGCGGACATCCCGGACGCCCCGTCCTCGTCCTCCCCCGGCGCCTCGGACGAGGACGAGGACGAGGACCAGCCGGGCGGCGACGACGCGTCCGCCTCCTCCTCGCCCGGCTCGGGCGCGAGCGGGTCGGGCGAATCGAGCGGATCGAGCGACTCCGGCGGATCGAGCGCGTCGAGCGGCCAGGGCAGCGCGAGCCCGGGGAGCAGCGAGCGCGGCGCCGGGAGTGAGAAGGGCAACACCGGCGAGAAGGGCGGCACGGGCACCCCGGGCGCGGGTGACGATGAGGGCACCGCAAGCGACGGGGACACACCGGAGAACCCGGACGCCACCGCCCCGCGTCGCCTCGACGACCTCGCCGACGACGCGTTCCTCAATGACCAGCTGATCACCAAGGACTCCGGAATCCACCGCGACATCACGGTCGTTTTCCGGTCCTCGAATGTGATTGCCACCATTGAGTACGACGAGTGGTCGACCAACAAAAAGGACATTCCCGAAAGCGAAGAACTCCAGGGGAACGCCGAAGACTTGGCCCAGGAGCTGACCGGGCGTCTCACCGAATAGCGAGCCGGGTCGCCCCCGGGCGGGAGACCTCGGGGATTGGGCCGCCCGCGATCGGCCGCGTACCGTGCCGGTAATGACGCCGGCGGTACCACCGCCCATCGACAGAGATTGAGCGAAGGAACCATGCACCGTTCAGCCCCGCGACTCGCCCGAATACTCGCCTGCGCGACCGTGCCGGTCATGCTCGTCGCCGGCTGCTCCTCCGGATCCGACGACAAAAAGGACGCCGAGAGTCCGTCGAGACCCTCCTCACCCAGCGCGTCGCCGTCCGTCGCGGCGGCAAAGTTCAGCAAGCTCCCCGATGTGTGCTCGGCCCTGTCGGGCAAGACCATCGACGAGCTGGTGCCCAAGGCGAAGAGCAAGAAGGGCAAGGCCCTCCCCTCGGGTGACACCAACACCTCCGCCACCTGCCTGTGGAGCGGCCTCGACGGCTTCAAGTACCGCTCGCTGTCCCTCTCCCTGAAGCTCTTCGACTCCGACGCCGGGCTCGGCACGGGCGACAAGCGCGCCCAGGACTACGCCACCCAGCAGGCGGGCAAGGCCTCCTCCGCGAAGGGGGTGAAGAACCCCAAGACCGAGCAGGCGGCCATCGGTGACGCGGCGACCACCGTCCGCAGCGAGGAGAAGAAGGACGGCGACGACTTCCGGAACCAGACGGTCGTCGCCCGGACCGCCAACGTCGTCGTGACCATCGAGTACGCCGGGGCGGGCTACGAGACCGAGAAGACGCCGGACGGCAAGAAGCTGATGGACGACGCCAAGGCCGCGGCCAAGGAGGTCGTCGAGTCCGTCGAGAAGGGCGGCGACGGCGCTGGTGGCGGCCAGGACTCCCCGAGTTCCGGCGGCTCCAAGTCCGCCGGCGCGTCCAAGGGCTCGAAGGGTTCCGAGGACTCCAAGGGCGGCGCCTAGCCACCTCCGCCGCACCCTTCCCGTCCGTGGCGATTGACGTGTATGCGACCCTGGGCGCGCTGCATGCCAAGGCTTATCGCCAAGGACGGGGAGGGATCGCGGGTGGCCGCGATGCAACTGACACGAACGCATCGAATACTGATCGGCGTGGTCGTCGCCGGGGCGGTGGTGATCGCCGCGATCGGCTTCGCGGGGTCCTACTCCGCGGTCCGCGACCTCGCCGAGAAGAAGGGTTTCGGCGCCTTCGCCAACGTCTTCCCCATCGGGATCGACGCCGGGATCTGCGTCCTGCTGGCCCTGGATCTGCTGCTGACCTGGATCCGCATCCCCTTC
>NZ_JAIWIH010000032.1:0-85708 GCF_052851135.1 Streptomyces sp. BRA346
GAGCATGAACGCCAGCCGCTCCGCCGGATACGACGGGTCCAGCGGTACGTACGCGCCGCCCGCCTTGAGCACGCCCAGCATCGCCGCCAGCAGCGGCACCCCGCGGCGGGCGCAGATGCCGACCCGTACGTCCGGGCCCACCCCGACAGACCGCAGGCGGTGGGCGATCTGGTTGGCGTTCGCGTTCAGGTCCCGGTAGGTGAGCTGCGTATCGCCGTGGACGACCGCCACCGCGTCCGGTGTCGCCTTCGCGCGTGCTTCGAACAGCCCGTGCACCCGCGCGGTCCGGTCGAGTGGCGTCTGCGTGGCGTTGAAGCCCTCCACGACGAGCGCCCGCTCCGCCTCCGGCAGCACCTCCACCTCGGCGACCGGCGCATCGGGCGCCGTCTCCAAGGCCTGGCTGATCTCCTGGATGGCGTTCAGGAGCAGTCCGCACACGCGCTCCGGGTCGAGCCGGTCATCGACCTGAGCAGTGATCGAGAACCCCGTACCTGCGTCATCGACCGACACCACGACCGGGTAGTTGGTGCGCTCCTCGCTGTGCAGCACCTCGACCCCGGGAATCGCCGCGCCCGTCGCATCCGGGTCCGCCGGGGTGTTGTGCCGGTAGTTGAAGAGGCTGGTGAACAGCGGAAGCCCCGCCGGGACCTGGCTGCACCCCTGGGCGAGCACCAGCGGGGCGTGCTCGTGGCGCAGCACATCGGCGAGCAACCGCTGGGTGTCCCGGGCAGCGTCCAGGACGCCGCGCCCGGTCACGTCGATGCGTACCGGCAGGGTGTTGATGAACAGCCCGAGGCCGCGTTCCGCACCGGCTCCGGCCTGCGTGCGCCCGAACAGCACCGTACCGAACACCACATCCGCGCGGCCGGTCAGCCGGGACAGCACCAGGCTCCACGCCAGGTGGCTCAGGCTCGCGGGGGACACGCCCGCGCGGCGGGCCTGCTCCCGGACCGTCCGGGCCAGCGCGGCGTCCACGTCGACGCGTGCCTCCGCGATGCCGGTACCGTCACCGCGGACGTCCAGCACACCGTACGGTGCGGTCGGCTCGTCCACCTCGCCGAGCAACGCGCGGAAGAACTCCTCGTGTTCCTCACGACTGGTGCCCAGCACCGCCTGGGCCACCACGTTGCGATACGGCACGGGCGTCGGCAGCGCGTCGGCACGACTGGTCAGCAGCGCCCCGATCTCCTCCTGCACCACTCCCAGCGTCGTGTGGTCGCCCACCAGGTGGTGCATCAGCACCAGCAGTAGCCACCTGTCCTGCGCCGCGTCGTACGCCGTGACCACGCGCAGCAGCGGCGCCGCGCCCAGATCCAGCCGGTAGCGGCGCGGGTCGTAACGCGCGAGCAGCTGAGCAGCCGCGTCGCCGTCGCCGTCGAGCGTCACCTCCTCGACCGGCAGCTCGGCCCGCCGCCACACCACCTGGACGGGCTGCGGGAGACCCTCCCACACCACCGACGTCCGCAGGATGTCGTGCCGATCCACTACGGTCCGGAGCGCGCCGGCGAACTCGTCGACCCACTCCCGCGAGGGCACCGCGGACACGCTCGACAGCAGATAGGCGTCGCCCTCGCCACCCATCAGGTGGTGGAAGAAGATGCCCTCCTGGAGCGGCCCGAGCGGGTAGATGTCCGCCACGTTGCTCGCGCCACCCGGGACCGAGGCGACCACCCGGGCGATCTGCTCTTCGCTCAGTTCGACCAGCGGCAGCATCTCCGGCGTGATGACATCGGAGTCTGCCGGAACCGCGTTCGGCGGCACCGCCAGGTTCGTGCCACCACCCGCCGCACCAGCCGTGACCGCCGCCGCCAGTTCGGCGATGGTCCGGCTGGTGAAGACGACCCGCACGTCACACGACAGCTCGGCTTCCCGCATCCGCTCGACCAGGGAGACCGCCAGCAGCGAGTGCCCGCCCAGCTCGAAGAAGTCGTCGTCGCGGCCGACCCGCTCCACGCCCAGCAGGTCCGCCCAGATCGCGGCCAGCACCTCTTCCACCACGCCCACCGGGGCGCGGTAGCCACGCGCCACCACCGCGCCGCCATCCGGCGCGGGCAGCGCGGCGCGGTCCACCTTGCCGTTCGGGGTCAGCGGGAGCGCGTCCAGTGCCACGAAGGCCGACGGCACCATGTACGACGGCAGCACCTTGCCCAGTGCGTCGCGCAGGGTTCCGGCGTCGATGCCGGTGTCGGCCGCGTAGTAGGCGTCGAGGCGATCGTCGCGGGCCACCACGACGGCCTCCCGCACACCATCGAGCGTGAGGAGACGGGCCTCGATCTCACCGAGTTCGATGCGATAGCCGCGGACCTTGACCTGGTAGTCGTTGCGGCCGACGTACTCCAGCGTGCCGTCCGGCAGCCACCGCACCAGGTCCCCGGTCCGGTACAGCCGGGAGCCGTCCCCGGTCAGCCAGTCCGGTACGAACCGCTCACCCGTCAGCCCCGGTCGACCCAGGTAGCCCCGGGCCACACCGAGACCACCGATGAACAGCTCACCGACGACCCCCACCGGCACCGGACGCCCGTAGCCGTCCACCACGTACACCCGGGTGTTGAGGATCGGGCTGCCGATCGCGGTGTCGTCGCGGTCGGTCAGCGCCGCGGCGGTCGACCAGATCGTCGTCTCGGTCGGGCCGTACACATTCAGGACGTCGTCGCCGACGTCCCGCATCTGGTCGGCCAGCGGCGCGGGCAGTGCCTCTCCGCCGACCAGCATGCGCAGCCCGCGGATCCCGTCCGGATCGTGCGAGGCGAGCATGCGCCACATCGACGGCGTGGCCTGTGCCACCGACACACCGGCGCGGCGTATCAGCTCGATCAGGGCCGAGGGCTGCGCGATCGTCTCCTCGGACGCGATCACCACCCGCGCCCCGCTCATCAGCGGCAGATACAGCTCCAGCGCCGCGATGTCGAACGCCACCGTCGTCACCGCGAGCAGCGCGTCCGCGGATCCGAGCGGGACCAGGTGCCGCATGCCCGCCAGGAAGTTCGTCAGCGCGCCGTGCTCGACCACGACGCCCTTGGGGACACCGGTCGAGCCGGAGGTGTAGAGGACGTACGCAACGTCCGCTGCCGAGGCGACGCCGGGCAGGTCGGTGTCGGGTTCGTCGGCGAAGTCGGTGGCCAGGTCGAGGACCGGTACGCCGTCCGCGGCCAGGGTGGTTCCGTCGGTCAGGACCACCCCGGGCCGGGCGTCGGCGAGCATGAACGCCAGCCGCTCGGCCGGGAACGACGGGTCCAGCGGCACATACGCACCGCCCGCCTTGAGCACACCCAGCATCGCGGCGAGCATCCGGACGCCCCGTCGAGCGCACAGTGCCACCCGCACATCCGGGCCGACGTCCGCCGACCGGAGCCGGTGGGCGATCCGGTTGGCCATCGCGTTGAGTTCCCGGTACGTGACCTGCGCACCGTCGTGGACGACGGCCACGGCCTCCGGGGTCGCCGACGCTTGCGCCTGGAACGCTTCGTGCACGCACGCATCCGTCTGGAGCGGCAGCGCGGTGGCGTTGAACTCCTCGACCAGCAGCGCCCGTTCCGCCGCGGGCAGCACCTCGAGGCCCGCCACCGGCGCCCCCGGGTCGGCCGCCAACGTTCCGGTCAGCTCCCGCAAGGCGGCCACCAGCAGGGCGTTCACCCGCGCCGGGTCCACCAGCTGGTCGACCTGGGTGGTGATCGCGAAGCCCGCCGCGCCCAGGTCGTCAATCGCCACCATGACGGGGTAGTTGGTGCGCTCCGCGCTGTGCAGCACCTCGAACCCGGACATCGGCGCTCCGGCCGTGCCCGAGGATGTGGCCGGGTCCGCCGGGGCGCTGTGCCGGTAGTTGAGCAGGGTGGTGAACAGCGGCAGCCCGGCGGGGACCTGGCTGCACCGCTGGGCCACCACCAGCGGCGCATGCTCGTGGCGCAGCACCTCGGCCAGCACCCCATGGGTGTCGCGGACGGCGTCCAACGCGCCCCGGGAACCCACCTCGACCTTCACGGGCAGGGTGTTGATGAACAGGCCGACGCCGTTGCCGACACCGCCCTGCGTCCGGCCCAGCAGCACCGAGCCGAACACGACGTCCGTCCTGCCGGTGAGCCGGGACAGCACCAGGCCCCAGGCCAGGTGGCACAGGCTCGCCGTGGAGACGCCCGCCCGCCGGGCCTGTTCCCGCACCGCGGCGGCCAGGGCCGGGTCGAGCGGCATCCGCGATTCGGCGATGGTGGTGCCGTGGTGCACATCGGTCAGGCCGAACGGCGCGGTCGGCTCGTCCACGTCGCCCAGCAGCCCGGTGAAGAACTCCTCGTGCTCCTCACGCGTCATGCCCCGTGCAGCCTGGGCCACCACGTTGCGGTACGGCACCGGTTCCGGCAGCGCGTCCGCGTGCCCGGCGAGGACGGACGAGATCTCCTGCTGGAGGACGTTCCACGTGGCGTTGTCGCCGACCAGGTGATGCATCAGCACCAGCAGTAGCCACCGCTCGCTCGCCGCGTCGTACCCGGTCACCACCCGCAGCAGCGGTGCGGTGCGCAGGTCCAGCCGGAACCCGGCCGGATCGAACCGGGACCGCAACTGCTCAGCCGCGTCGAGCCCCGCGCCGTGCCCCGCCTCGTGCCCCGCCTCGTGCTCCGCGTCGAAGGTGACCTCTTCGACGGGGAGGTCGGCGCGCCGCCAGACCACCTGCACCGGCTGCGGCAACCCTTCCCAGGCCACCGCGGTCCGCAGGATGTCGTGCCGGTCCACCACGGTTTGCAGTGCCGCGACGAACCGGTCCACATCGGCACGGGAGTCCGCGCCGAACATGCCCCACCCGAGGTAGGGGTCGCCCTCGCCGTCCATCAGGTGGTGGAAGAAGATGCCTTCCTGGAGCGGACCGAGCGGGTAGATGTCCTGCACGTTGCCCGCGCCACCCGGCACCGAGGCGGCCACCGTGTCGATCTGCTCCTGGGACAGCTCGACCAGCGGCAGCATCTCCGGGGTGATCCGGGCCGGCGGGGTCCACCACTCCGATTCGCTCAGCGCGAGCCTGTCGAGCAGTTCGGCCTTGTGCGCGCGCAATCCGCGGACCAGCTCCGGGTCCAACGCCCCCTCCGGCGCCCTGACCGCCAGTTCGTCGCCTTTGCGACGGAGCCGGATGGGCAGGCCGGTGAGCCGGGACAGCAACTCGTCGACGGTCATAGCGTGAACTCCAGCTCGGTGTCGGGATCATCGCCGGGCAGGTCAGGGATGAGGTTGGGAGGGATGACGGCCGCGTCGTCCGTGCCGGGCTCCAGCTCGGCGATCGCGTCGGCCATCCCGGCCACGGTCGGGGCGGTGAACACGGTTCGGACGTCGCCCGGCAGGTCCGCCGCGTGCATCCGTTCCACCAGCGACACGGCCAGCAGGGAATTACCGCCGAGTTCGAAGAAGTTGTCGTGGCGGCCGACCTGGTCGAGGCGCAGGAGGTCGGCCCACAGCCCGGCGAGGGTGGTCTCCACCGGTCCGTCCGGGGCCTCGTACCGCTGCCCGGAGGTGGCGGTCGCGCCGGGCGCGGGCAGCGCGCGGCGGTCGACCTTGCCGTTCGGGGTCAGGGGCATCTCGTCGAGGAAGACGTACGCCGACGGCAGCATGTAGCCGGGGAGGTGGGCGTCGAGCCGGGATCGCAGCGACGTCACCAGTCGGCGGGTGGTCCGCCGCAGCGAGCTGTTCACGAAGGCGGACCACATCGGGTCCCCGGCCGGGAGCCCCGCCCCCGGGCCGCCCGTGGCCGGGAGCCCCACGACCGGTTCCCCGGTCTCGTCGCATCGCCGCGCCACGAGCCGCAGCTCGCCGTGTTCGCCGTGTTCGGCGAAGTCCAGGTCGATCCGGTATCCGGTGTCGGCCCCGAGGCGGATCAGATCCTCCGGGTCGACCGCGGGCTCGGCGGGCGGTTGCTCCAGCAGTCCGGCGTACGGTCGCAGCCGCGCGTTCGGGATCGCGTGGACGGCGAGCAGATCGGGCCGGTCGGAGGCCAGCTCCTTCCGGAGGCCGTCGACGGTGAGGTTCTCACCCTGCCAGTCGAGCCAGTCCACGGTGTCGGGTGCCGGCGCCTCGGGAGCCGGGCCGCCGCTCTTGGTGAGCTGGACGTCGTACCGGAAGGTGGTCATCTCGTTGTCGTGCCGCCCGCGCCTCGGCGTGACCCGGACCGTGGCGATGTCCGGGATCCGCGTGGGCAGCGTGGTGAAGAGGTGCGGGTCGATGACCAGCTCCTCGTCGTCGGCGACGGCCCGGTCGATGCGCGCCCGCAACTGGTCGGCCGGAGTGTCCGGCGACGCCGCGGCGGCCTGGACCGTGGTGTGGAAGGTGCGGAGCATCGGCAGGCTGCGGACATCGCCGACGACGAGGGTCCCGCCCGGGGCGAGGCGGCGTACCGCGGCCTCGATGACCGCGAGCAGATACTGCTCGTCCGGGAAGTACTGCACGACCGAGTTGAGAACGGCCACGTCGAAGGTCTGCGCGGGCAGCACCCGGTCCAGATCGTCGGCCGCGCTCTCGAAGAGCGTGACCCGGCCCGGCGGCAGCTCGGACTCGGCGACGGCGCGGCGGAGGTTGCGGACGGCCACCGCGGACAGGTCGGTGCCCCAGTACGTCCGCACCCGCGGTCCCGCGGCGAACACGGTCAGGCCGGTGCCGCAGCCGATGTCGAGCACCGATTCGGGGCGGGTGGCGAGGATCAGGTCCGCGGTGTGGTCGACCCACTCGCGCATCTGCTCGGCGGGGATCGGTTCGCGCGTGTAGCTGCTGTTCCAGCCGCGGATGTCGAAGGTGGGATCGACGGGGGCGGGGGCGGTGTCCGGCATGTCGTCGGTGACGACGTCGTCGTACGTCACGTCGAAGACCTGCCGCCAGTGTTCCAGCTGCTCGGCCGATTCCTCGTCGTCCTGGTAGGCACCGCTGTGCTGCTGCACCCCGAGGTACGCGACCAGCCGCTTGTCCCCGGGTACGTCCTCGCGGGCCACGACCACTGCCTCCCGGACGGCGTCGTGGTCGAGGAGCCGGGCTTCGATCTCGCCGAGTTCGATGCGGTAGCCGCGGACCTTGACCTGGAAGTCGTTACGGCCCATGAACTCCAGCGTGCCGTCGGGCAGCCACCGGCCCAGGTCTCCGGTGCGGTACAGCCGGGACCCGTCTCCGGTCAGCCAGTTCGGTACGAACCGTTCGGCGGTCAGCCCAGGGCGTCCGAGGTAGCCGCGCGTTACGCCGCGGCCACCGACCATCAGCTCACCGACGACACCCACCGGTGCCGGGCGGCCGTGGCTGTCGACCACGTAGACCCGCAGGTCGGGGATGGGCTGGCCGATGAGGGAACCGCCCAGGCCACCGGCCATGTCGGGCTGGATTGGCTGCCAGGTCACATGGACGGTGGTTTCGGTGATCCCGTACATGTTCACCAAGGTCGGCCCGCCGCCTGCCGTGGCGTCGAACCATGGCCGCAGCGCGGCGACTTCCAGTGCCTCGCCGCCGAAGATGACGAAGCGGAGCCGGTCTTCGGTGTCGGGAGCACGGAGGCGGGCGTCGGTGAGGCGCGTGAAGGCTCCCGGGGTCTGGCAGAGGACGGTGACTCCGGCCGAGCACACCAGTCGCCAGAGCTCATCCGGTGCGCGCACCACATCGCTCGGCACGACCACCAGTTGGCCGCCGTGGAGGAGGGCGCCCCAGATCTCCCATACCGAGAAGTCGAAGGCGTAGGAGTGGCACAGCGCCCATACGTCGGAGGGGCCGAAGCCGAACCAGTCGTCCGTTGCGGTGAACAGGCGGGCCACCTGGCGGTGCTCCACCAGTACGCCCTTGGGGGTGCCGGTGGATCCCGAGGTGTAGATGACGTAGGCGACGTCGGAGGGGGAGACCGCCACGGGGACGTTGCCGACCGGTGCGTTCGTGAAGTCCGTGGTCAGGTCCCACACCACGGTGTCCTCCGGGGCGGTGGCCTGGATCAGGGCGGCCGGTTCGGCGCCGTCTGTCAGGACCACCATCGGCTTCGCGTCGGTGAGCATGAACGCCACACGCTCGGCGGGGTACGACGGGTCCAGCGGCACATACGCGCCACCGGCCTTCAGCACACCGACGACCGCCGCCAGCAGTCCCACGCCCCGCTCGGCGCAGATCCCGACCCGTGCACCAGGGCTCACGCCCTCTGCGCGCAGCCGGTGCGCGATCCGGTTCGCCTGCTCGTTCAGCTCCCGGTAGGTGACCTGCGTATCGCGGTGGACGACCGCGACCGCATCCGGCGTTGCCGCGGCCTGTGCCTCGAAGGTCTCGTGCAGGCAGTGCTCGGGATCGGCTGACGAATCGGCGGGGTTGAAGGTGTCGACGACGGTCTCATACTCGTCGGCCGGCAGGATGGGCAGCCGTGCCACCGGGGCCTCGGCGTGGTCCACCATGGACTGGAGGAGTTCGAGATAGCAGCGCACCATGCGCTCGGCGGTGGCGCGGTCGAACAGCGCGGTGGCGTACTCCAGCCAGCCGCCGAGCGTGTCGCCGCCCTCCCGCAGCGACAGCATCAGGTCGACCCGGGAGGTGCCGTACGACGCGGTCGGCATGAGGTCGGTGTTCACCCCGCTGAGCTGGGGAATCGGGCCCAGGTCCGGGAGCCAGGCGAACAGCACCTGGGTGAGCGGGTCGTGCGCGGCGCTGCGTACCGGGTTGGCCAGGTCCACGATCTCTTCGAAGTGGACGTCCTGGTGCGCCATCGCGTCGAGCACCCGCCGCGTCACCCGGCCCAGCAGCTCACCGACGTCCGGCAGGCCGGTGAGGTCGACCCGGATGGGGAGGGTGTTGACGAAGAACCCGATCAGGGCCTCGGCCTCCGGGCGGCGCCGGGACGCGGACGGGATGCCGATCACCAGGTCCTCGTCCCCGCCGAGCCGGGACAGCAGCAGCGCCCAGCTCGACAGGAGCGTCATGAACAGCGTCGTGTCGTGCCGACGGGCCAGCTCGTTCAGCCGTCGCGCCAACTCGGGCGGTATGTCGATCGGCACGACATCACCGGACCGGTCCTGGTGCGCCGGGCGGGGCCGGTCCAGGGGGAGCCGCAGCGCGGCGGGTGATCCGGCCAGCAGCTCCTGCCAGTAGGAGCGCTGCTGCTCCCGCTGCTCCTCGGACACCTGGGCGGCCTGCCAGGCGGCGTAGTCGCGGTACTGCATGGCGAGTTCCGGCAGCTCGGGGGCCCGGCCCCGGGCCAGGGGACCGTAGAGCGCGGCCAGCTCCCGGAGGAAGATGTGCACCGACCACCCGTCGGAGACGATGTGGTGCATGGTGATCAGCAGCGTATGCCGGTCCTCGCCGTGCGCGATCAACCGGCCGCGCACCAGCGGCCCGACCGTGAGGTCGAACGGCTTGCGGGCCTCCTCCTGGGCCAGCCGGGTCAGCTCGGTGTCATCGACGGCGTGCTGTTCGAGCAGGTCGAACCGGACGTCGGCGGCGGGTACGACCCGCTGGACCGGCTGTCCGTCCCCGTCCACGGCGAACACGGCGCGCAACGCGTCATGCCGGGCGACGATGGTGTCCAGCGCGGACCGCAGGGCCTGACGGTCCAGCCGTCCGCGGAGGTCCAGGCCGGTGGGCATGTGGTAGGCCTCGCTGCCGCCGGGCAGCTGGGCGATGAACCACATCCGGGTCTGGGTCAGCGGCACCAGGTTTCCGTCATCGGGGGCCGGTGCGTGGTCCGGGCCGGTGGCCGCCGCGGCGGCCACCTCGGTCGCGAAGTCGGCCAGCACCGGCCGGGCGAACAGCGCGGAGACCGCCACGTCCACCCCGAACGCCTGCCGCAGCCGGGACATGACCTGGGTGGCCAGCAGGGAGTGGCCGCCGAGGTCGAAGAAGTTGTCGCCGCGGCCGACCCGGTCGACGCCGAGCAACTCGGCCCACACGTCGGCCAGCCGCTGCTCCAGCTCTCCTTGCGGCGCCGTGTAGGCGCGGGTGACCAGGGCATCGTCGGCCGGGGCGGGCAGCGACCGCCGGGCGATCTTGCCGGTGGGGGTGAGCGGCAGGCGGTCCAGCCGGACGAACGCGGCCGGGACCATGTACGGCGGCAGTGTGCGCGCCAGGTGGCCGCGCAGTTCCTCCGCGTCGGGAGCGTCGGGAGCGTCGGGAGCGTCGGCCGTGGCGGGGACGTAGTAGGCCACCAGGCGCTTGGCGCCGGGGGAGTCCTCCCGGGCGAGGACGGCGGCCCGGCCGACTGCCGGATGCTCGCGCAGCCGGGCCTCGATCTCGCCGAGTTCGACCCGGAAGCCGCGGACCTTCACCTGGAAGTCGTTGCGCCCGAGGAACTCGATCGTGCCGTCCGGCAGCCACCGGCCGAGGTCCCCGGTGCGGTACATGCGGGCGCCGGGCCGGTCGGCGTACGGGTTCGGCAGGAACCGTTGCGCGGTCAGCCCCGGCTGGTTGAGGTAGCCGTGCGCCAGGCCCTCCCCGCCGAGATACAGCTCGCCCGTGACACCGACCGGGACCGGGCGGCCGTGCCCGTCCAGCAGGTAGATCCGGGTGTTGGGCAGCGGGCGGCCGATCGGGATGCTGCGCCATCCGTCGGGCGCCTCCGGCACCTCGTACGAGGCGGCGAAGGTGCTCTCCGTGGGCCCGTACCCGTTGACCAGGTGCCGCGGCGGGCGGTTCGACCGCAGCACCCCGGCGACCACGTCGGGGGTGAGCGCGTCGCCGCCGACGACCAGGTGGCGCAGCGCGCCGAACTGCTCCGTGAGCTGGTCGGCGTACTCGTTGAACAGCCCGGCGGTGAGCCACAGCAGATTGACGCCGTGGCGGGTGAGCGCCGCGCCGAAGCGCCGCGGGTCGAGCACCTCGTCCCGGCTGATCACGGCGACCTGGCCGCCGCACAGCAGCGGTCCCCACATTTCGAGGGTCGCCACGTCGAAGCTCGGGCTGGACGCGAACGCCGAGCGGGTGTCCGCGTCCAACGGCACCAGTCCACCGCTGACCACGAGCCGGACGATCGCGCGGTGCGGCAGCAGCACGCCCTTCGGGGCGCCGGTGGACCCGGAGGTGTACAGCACGTACGCCCCCGATTCGCTGCCGATGCCGCGCGCCGGGACCGCCCGGGCGCCACCCGTGCGCTCCCGGTCGGCGTCGATCCGGCCGACTCCGACGCCGGCTCCGACGGCCGGTGGCAGGGTCGTCCCGCTGTCGCTCAGCACGAACCGGGAGGCGCTGTCGGTGAGCAGGAACGTGAGCCGGTCGGCGGGGAGGTCCGGGTCCAGCGGGACGACCGTCCCCCCGGCCTTCAGGACGGCCAGCTCGGCGGCGATCAGCTCGAGCGACCGGTGCAGCGCCACGCCGACGTTCTCCCCGGCCCGCAGGCCACCGGTGCCGAGCAGCCCGGCCAGGTGCTCCGCCCACGCGTCCAGCTCGGCGTACGTGACGGTGCGCTCGCCCTCGACCGCCGCCACCTGGTCCGGTGTCCGCCGGGCCTGCGCCTCGAACAGCTCGTGCAGGCACAGCTCCCGGGGGAAGTCCAGCCGGGCGCCGGAGAAGTTGCCGGTCAGCTCGCGGCGTTCGGCGTCGCCGACCAGGTCGAGGCGGGAGATCGGATCGCCGGGACGGTCGGTGAGGCTGCGCAGCAGGGTCAGGAAGTGGTCGCGGAGCCGCACCATGTCGGCGGGGTCGAAGGCGCTGGTCGCGTACTCGAAGAGGCCGGTCAGCCCGGCCCCGGATTCGGAGACGACCAGCGACAGGTCGAACTTGGCCGTGCCCTCGACGGCCGCGTCGATACGCCCCTCCAGGGCCACCCGCGCGTCGAGCCCGGACAGCAGGTCCGCCTCGGCGCCCGGGGTCAGCTGCGCGTTCTCGAAGATGAAGGCGGCCTGCACGAGGGGGTTCAGATCGCTGCCACCGGCCGCCCCGGCCGCGACCACCACGTCGGCGAACGGCACCTCGTGGGCGAACGCGGCCGCCGTCTCGGCGCCGAGGCGGCCGATCAGCTCGGTGGCGGCCGGATCGCCGGACAGGTCGCAGCGCAGCACGACGGTGTTGGAGAAGAAGCCCACCATCTGCTGGAGTTCGGCCCGGGCCCGGCCGCTGGTGATGGTGCCGATGGCGAAGTCGTCCCGGCCGGTGTGCCGTTGCAGCACGGCGGCCCAGGCGGCGAGCAGGACGGTGTAGAGGGTGGTGTCGCAGGCCTTGGCCACGTCCCGCAGGGCGTCGGCGTGTTCGGCGGGCAGTTCGAAGGATTCGGTGGCGCCGTGGCGGCTCGGGGCCGCCGCGGACGGCCGGGGCCCGCTGCCGCCGAGTGGCAGCGGTTCGAGCTGGTCGAGGTGGGTGTCCCACCAGTCCAGCGTCCGCCGGTACGCGGGGGTGTCGCGGCGGCTCTGCTGCCAGCGCGCGTAGTCGGCGTACTGGAGCGCCTGGACCGGCCGGTGGAGCGGCTCGCCGAGGGCGGCCGCGCGGTAGTCCTCCAGCAGCTCGGTGAGCAGCAGGCCGATCGACCAGCCGTCGGTGATGATGTGGTGCTGGGTCACCGAGATGAGGTGATCGTGGTCCGACCGGGTGATGACGAGTGCGCGCAGCAGCGGACCGGTGCTCAGGTCGAACGCCGTCCGCTGCTGGTCCGCGATGGCGCTGTCCGCGGCGGCGTCGGCGTCCGGGCGGCCGCGCAGGTCGAGGTGGCCCAGCTCGACGTCCGTATCGGGGGACACCAGCGCCCGCGGCGTCCCGTCCCGGTCGGTGAACCGGGTGCGCAGGGCGGCGTGGCGGGCGACGACGCCGCGCAGGCAGGAGGCCAGGACGTCCCGGTCCAGCGGGCCGGTCCAGCGCAGCCGGAAGTGCACGTGGTACAGCGCGCTCGCGCCGAGGGACCGCTCGATCAGCCACAGCCCGGCCTGGCCGACGGACAGGGGGTCGCCGTCGTCCGCCGGGTCGGCGTCGGCCGGGAGGATCGGCGTGTCCGTCTCGCCGTGCCGCAGCGCCGCGATCAGCTCGGTCTCGTACCGGTCGATGGCGGACCGCAGTGCGCCGGTCAGCCCGCCGGGCGGCGCGTCGACCACCAGCCGGTCGCCGTCCGGCCCGTCGCCGTCCAGCCGCAGCCGGGCGCCCGCCTGCTCGGCCGCGGACATCAGCTCGGCGACGTTCCACGCCATGCCGAGGTACTCCGCGACCTCCGCCGGGGTGGTGTGGTCGTACAACAGGGTGGGTGGCAGGGCGAGCCCGGTGGCGTCGGCCAGGCGCCGCTGGAGCCGTACCGCCTGGAGGGAGTCGAGCCCGAGGTCGCGCAGCGGGCGGTCGGGCGTCACGCCGTCGGTGGCCGACCTGCCGAGTACGGTGGCCAGCTCACCGGTGACCGCCTCCCGCAGCAGGGGGCCGCGGTCCGCGTCGGGCAGGTGCTCCAGCCGCAGCCGCAGCGACGTGTCCGGGCCGCCGTCCACCGGGGCGGCCGCCTCCGGCCAGCGCAGCACGGCCTTCAGCTCGTTGCCGCGCAGCAGCTCGCGGGTGTACCGGCGGCGCAGCTTGCCGCTCGACGTCTTCGGCAGCGCGCCCGGCCGGATCAGGGCGACCTCGCGCACGCGCAGCTCGTGTGCGTCCCAGATGGCCGCGGCCAGCTCCTCGGCCACCGTGGTCAGGTCGCCGCGCAGTTGGCTGCCCCGCACCTCGGCGACGACGCCGAGCTGTTCGCCGTCGCCACCGGAGAGCGTGTCGCCGTCAGAGAGCGTGTCGTCGCCGGGGAGCGCGAAGGCGATGCTGTTGCTGGTCCGGATCGCCGGATGCTCCTCGACCGTCGACTCGACGTCCTGCGGATAGTGGTTGCGGCCGGCCACGATGATGAGGTCCTTCAACCGGCCGGTCACATACAGCTCGCCGTCGCGCAGAAAGCCCAGATCGCCGGTGCGCAGGAAGGCGTGGCCGGGCCGGGACGGCAGCTGCACGCCGAACTCCGAGGCGGTCGCCTCCGGGTTGTTCCAGTAGCCGAGGGCGACGCTCTCACCGGCGAGCCAGATCTCGCCCACCTCGTCGGGGCCGCATGCGCGGAGCGTCTCCGGGTCGACGATGGCCACGGTGAACCCGAGCGACGGGCGGCCGCAGTTCACCACGGTCCGGCCCGGCGCCCCGCTCGCGGCGTCGACCACGCGGTCCTGTTCGAACGCGTCCGCGTCGACGGTGATCCCCGGCTCGGCGCCCAGATAGCCGCCCGAGGCGACGAGGGTCGCTTCGGCCAGGCCGTACGACGGATAGAACGACGACCGGCGGAACCCGGCGGGGGCGAACTGGTGGCTGAAACGCTCCAGCGTCGCGGGCCGGACCGGCTCGGCGGCGTTGACGACCGTCTCCAGGCTGGACAGGTCGAGTCCGGTGAGATCCTTGCCGCTCGCCCGGCTACAGCACAGCTCGTACGCGAAGTTCGGCCCGTGGACCAAGGTGGCCCGGTACCGGGAGATCGCACGCAGCCAGCGCATCGGGTCGCGGATGAAGGCCGCCGGTGGCATCAGGGCCGCGAAGAGCCCCTGCCACAGCGGCAGCAGCAGCGCCCCGATCAGGCCCATGTCGTGGTGGATCGGCAGCCAGCTGACGATCCGGGTGCCCGGGTGCATGCCCGACGACCGGGCCATCATCGCGATGTTCACGGCCAGGTTGCGGTGGCTGACGACGACACCCTTCGGGGTGCTCGTCGAACCGGAGGTGTACTGGAGGAACGCGATACCGCCGGGCTCGGGCGGTGGCGCGTTCCACTCCGCGGCGGTGCCCTCGGCGGCGGCCTGCAAGTCCGGTACGGTCGCCCAGCGGATGCCCATGAACGGTTCGCCCGGCCGGACCTCGAACCGGCCGAACGTGTCGGCGTCGGCGAGGACGAGGGTCGCGCCCGAGTCGGCGACGATCCCGGACAGCCGGTCGACGTGCCGGGTGGTTCCGGGCGCGGGCACCGGGACCGCGATGATCCCGGCGTAGAGGCAGCCCAGGAAGGACGCCACGAAGTCCGGGCTGGACGAGCAGCACAGCAGCACCCGGTCGCCGGGCGCGGCCAGTTGACGCAGTCCCGCCGCGGTCCGGCGCGCGGCCCGGTCGATGTCGGCGTACGTCAGCCGCGCCTGCTCCCGCTCGCCGTCCGGCAGGAACGCCAGGGCGACGTGTTCGGGGCGTTGTTCCGCCCACCACCGCACGGCGTCGACCAGCGTCGGAAAGTCCGGATAGAACAGGTCACGAGTCGGCGTCACAGTGGATCTCCCCATCCTGATTGCGATTCCGGATACGCGTTTCCGGCCACTGGGCCGCACCCGGCGCGGCGCCTTGGCAATGGGCTCCTCATGAGGGACGCATATCCGCAATGGCAAAACCTGGCAGCGGAATTCAGTTGGACGGTGCCTTCCGGTGTCGCCGTCCCGCCGATGAAGGTTGAATCATCATGATCGACGCTCAGGGCGGATGTATAGGAGGTCAGGCCTTTTGCTCAGCGTGCATTCAGCGCTCGTTCAGAGCCGCCGTAATAAACTGGCGGGTATTCGGTTCAGCCGCCACGGCGACGAGATCCGGTCCGTGGGAAAAGCGCTTTCGGGGCGGTCGGCCTGCGCAGGGCGAGCGCGGCGGGGGCGACGGACGAGACCATGGCGAGCATCGCGCACGCGCCCGTGGCCGCGCCGATGGCCGTCCAGGGGATCCGGATCGTGGTCGGCGCCGACACCAGGTGTAGGGCGCCTGCCATGCCCATCAGGTTGAGCCCGGCGACGAGGACACCGAGGACCGCGCCGACCACGACCACCATCAGCGCCTCGGCGCCGACCAGCCGCAGGATCTGCCCCGGGGTGGCCCCGGCCAGGCGCAGGGTGGCCAGGTCGCGGACGCGGTCGGAGGTGGCCATGGCCATGGTGTTGGCCAGGGAGATGCCGGCGTAGAGGAGGGCGATGCCGAGGACCAGCAGCAGGCCGATCCGGGTCATGTCCTTCGTCTCGGGGTAACTCGCCCTGACCCACTGGTCCTTGGTGAGGAGCCGCCCGCCCGCGGTGTGCACCGCCTTCCTCAGCGCGGTGGCCACGGCGCTCGCGTCGGCGCCGTCGGCGAGGGCGACGTCGACCCGGTCGACGGTGGCGCCCGGGGCGTTGCGCGGGGTGACGTAGACGCCGTTGCCGCCGGTGCCGGTGGCCATCACCGCGGCGATGCGCAGCCGCTTCCTGGTGCCGTCGCCCAGCCACACCTGGACGCGTCGGCCCACGGTGTGCTGCTGCCACTCGCCGTTGACGATGAGGGAGTCGTCGTCGAGATCAGCGGCCTCACCGGCTTCGACCGGCAGCCGGGTGGTGGCGGTGAGCGGGCCGGGGTCGACGGCGCGGGCCCCGGACGTCACGAGGGACACGCCGTCCTCCAGGACGGAGACGGCGCTCGACGCGCTCGCGGACACCTCGGCGCCGGGCACCGCGCGCAGCTGTGTCCGAGGCTGCCGTGGGCAAGCACATCGGCAACATCTCCGGCAAGCTGGACCTTCCGCCGACCGACGCGACCCATCGCAGAGTGCTGGCGGTGCTCGCCTATCTGCGGGCGTGACCCGGTGTCCTCAACGGCGGCTCATGTCGTCGTCTCGGCCGTGCGCACCGGGCGGCGGTCCTCGGCGCGCTGGAGGGCGCGGAAGTCGTCGAAGAAGCCGTAGCTCCGCGCGGGCTCTCCGCCCTCACCTTCCTGGACGGTCAGGTTGGAGTACAGGCTGTTCAGCAGCCACGGCGGCTTGCGGGGCCCGAAGTCCTTCACCATGGCCGGCGCCTGCGCCACGCCGTAGGTGGCCACGGCGAGCTGCCCCGTGTCACGGAACTTCTGGATCTGGTTCCGCAGGAAGTGCTTGTGGGTCTCGTACCACGGGCTCATGGACAGGAAGTCGTGCCACTTCGTCTGAGTGAAGGGGTGCTCGGTCGCCTGCCTGATCACCTGCCACACCTTGGTGTCCGCGGGCAGCTCGTAGCGCCGGGCGAACTCGGCGGGGATGGTGTCGCTCATGTGCTCCTTCCACCACAGGACCAGGGAGAACTCCGTGACCAGGAACTTCTGGTCGCGGCGGAGCTTGGGAAGGATGTAGTCCAGGTACTTCTGCGAGTCCTCGATGGCGGCAACGTGCGGGTGGATGTCCACGCCCTCGATCTCCGGGGTCTTCCGGGTGAACTCCATCCAGCGATCGGTGGCCTGCGTGCGCCAGTCGGGCCTGTCGAGGTGGTTGAGGGAGCCCATGTACAGCCGTGTCCGGCAGCGCTCCCCGAAGTGCTTCTTGCGGTAGGCGATGACGTGCTGCGCGACCTTCTCGTAGAAGACGTTGAGCGTTCCGTCGTCGTGGTCCTTCTTCAGGCTCTCGATGAAGGGCTCATTGGCGAGCGCGAGGATGTCCGCCTTGCCCATGGCGGCGTCCAGCACCTTGTCCACCCGCGCCAGTTCGTCGTCCATGTCCGCGCTGTCCACCGCGGGCATCGGGCGGCCGTTGTAGGGGAACTTCAGCGACAAGACCGTGCCGTACCCCTGGTCGTGCGCGCTCAGAAGCGTCTTGACGGTGTCCTGCTCCGGGGCGGGGGTCTCGTCGATGTCCGGCATGGGCACGAACCCGCGCAGCCAGCCAGCGGAGAGGCCCTCCAGCATGGAGAAGTCCATGGTGGAGGGGTCCTCGTTGAAGTTGGCCCCCAGTGCGCCGCTCGGCACGACGGCCCGGCCCTCGGATGCGTTCTCGGCGTTCTCGGCGCCCTCGGTCTTTCCGCCGGTGTCCTTGCAGCCCGCCGTGAGGAGGGCCGCGCCGGAGACGCCCAGGAACCACCGGCGCGACACCGGGCCTTGCTCTCCGGACGCCCCGGCCTCGACCGTGCGGTTGCTCTGCATGCGCATGCTCCTGATTCGCCGCTTGTTCGTTCTGCGCCGATGTTCGTTCTGCACCGACGGCGCAGCCCCCCGCCTATTCGTAAGCGAAGGAACGGGGTACAGCAAGGAACGCGGGGTCGCCGCGCGTGGCGTCAGTGGTGGCCGAAGTCCCTTGGCAGGGGCCGGTTCAGGAAGAGGCGCAGCGGAAAGGCGTCGGCGATCACGCGGTAGCCCTCGGGGTTGAGGTGGAGGTGGTCGCCCGTGTCGAGGTCCGGGCGCAGGCGGCTCGGCTCGGCCGTGTTCCGTGTCGCCCTGTCCAGGTCGACGACGGCGTCGAAGCGGCCGCTGGTCCGTATCCAGTCGTTGATCCGCTGCCGGGTCGCTTCGCGGTGGCCCGCCGCGTCGTCGTAGGGCGTGTTGCCGCCGAAGGGCGTGAGGGTGGCGCCGTAGACACGGATCCCCTGTGCGTGGGCGCGCACGACGATCTGGCCGTAGGCGGAGATGAGCCGGTCGGCCACGTCCCGCTGTGCGCCGGGGGTGGCGGGGGCGGTGCCGATGTCGTTGATGCCCTCGAAGACGACGAGCGAGGTGACGCCGCTCTGCGCCAGGATGTCACGGTCCAGACGGGCCAGCCCGTTCGGGCCGAGACCGTCCTGGAGGATCCGGTTTCCGCCCGCCGCCTGGTTGAGCACGGCGGTGTCGGCCGTCCGGTGGTCGGCGCGCAGACGGGCCATCAGCCGGTCCGTCCAGCGGTCGTTGTGGTTGCTGGTGGACCCCCGCCCGTCGGTGAGCGAGTCGCCCAGCACGGCGGTGGCGCGGGCGCGCGCCGGTGACCACACCTCGACGCCGCTGAGGAAGTACCAGTGCTCGACCGAGGCCGCGCCCTTGAGGTCGGTCGCGTCGACATGGTCGCCACGCAGCATGTGGGAGGCGGTGCGCGAGCCGGGGTGGGAGGTGATGGCGGTCGACTGCTGTCCGGTGGCCAGGTACACGGTCACGGTGAGGTTCGCGCCCGGCGGCAGCCGGAAGTCCAGCGGGTCGGACACCATCAGGGCGCCCATCGGCACCGTGGTGGCGGCGCGGCCGTCGAAGGTGACGGTCCGGGAGGTGCCCGGTTCGATCGCGCTCACCCCGGCCCTGCCGCCCTCCGGAAGGGCCACGGAGACGCGGGAGAGGGGAAGGGGTGCCCCGCCGAAGGCGTTGGAGAAGCGGAGCCGCAACCGGCGGCCGCCCACCGAGAGGTGCACGGTCTGCCGCAGGGTGCTGTCGGCGAAGACCGTGCCGTCCTGGGTGTACGGCGGGGGCGGCATGTTGTCCGGCTCGGTCAGCTGCGGCATGGACGTCCACGTCCCCACCCAGTGGCCGCCCGGACGCGGCCCGCCGCCCTCCTCGGCCGACGCGGTGCGCGCCCGGCTCCGCTCGGCTCCCTGGGCGACGGACACCAGCGCCACGGTGAGGAGAACCGCCACGAGCGGACCAAGTCTTCGAAGAATTCCTCGCACGGCAACGTCCTCTCCAGCAAGGGAACTTGACGCACCCACCCTGCCCACCGGGGGGCCGCGATACCCCCCCGCTAGGATCGGTACGTCACGTGAGCCCGTTCCTGGGGAGGGACCTCATGGCCGAGCCGACCACGACCCGCCGTACCGACACGCCCGCCGTCGCGCTGGGCCCCACCGCGCTGGTCCTCGGTGTCTTCTCCGTCGTCGGTGTCCTCGCCATCGTCGGCGTGCTGCCGTCCCTGCTGTTGTCCTTCACCCTCCCTCTGGTGCCCATCGCGGGGGGCCTCGCCGTCGCCCTCGGCGCCATGGGTATCCACCACGCCCGCCGCGGTGCGGGCCGTCTGTGGACGGCCATCGCCGGAACCGCTCTCGGCGGTCTCGGCTTCGGGGGTGTGGTCGCTCTCCTCTTCATGGTCAGCGTCTGAGAGATCGGTTGACTGGCACTCCCTTCGTCGTGCTGCGATTGCGCACGCCTCATTCACCTGCGTAGATGGAACGTGTTGAATTCCGATACGTCGGAGGTCTTCCCTAGCTGCTCCAACCCCTGCACCATGCCGGGTAGTTCACCACCAGGTATGGGAGGCACATACGTGACCCCGACGACAGGGAACGGGATCTCTCGAAGAGGTGTGATCGGCTCGGCGGCCGCCGTCGGCGCCGCGGGCTGGCTGACGGGATCCGGCACCGCCTGGGCCACGCCCCAGCAGCCGAACGAAGGGGGAGACCTCACCGAACGCATCGTCAAGGACGCGACCCTGCGGTGGCGCCGGATGCCCGGCGACTGGAAGGACGGCCCCTTCCTCGCCAACGGACTGCTCGGCGCGCAGGTCTACCGGGGCGCCACGCCCAACTCCGTGAAGGTCATGGTCAGCCACAGTCAGGTGCAGGACCAGCGGCCGCAGTGGCGCGCCCCGTACGGCTTCTCGCGGCTGCCCATCGGCCACTTCGACCTCACCCTGGCCGGCGAGGTGACCGGCGTCGACTGGACCCTCGACCTCTGGGACGCCGAACTGCGCGGCACCGTCACCACCACCCGGGGCAGCGTCCGCTTCTCGATGCTGGTGCACAACACCCGTACCGCGCTGCTGATCTCCACCCGGCCCAGCGCGGGCGAGCGCGAAGCGGCCTGGTCGTTCACGTGGCTGCCCGCCGCCTCGCCGCGCACCAAGGACAAGCCCGCCGACTACACGGGCAACCCCGACCCCCGCACCGGCACCGCGGGCGACACCGGATACGTGGAGCAGCCGCTCATCGCGGGCGGCGGCTGGACCACCGCCTGGCGCGAACGGCGCGTCGGCACCGGCAGGCTGCTGGCCGCGCACATCGTCTACCGCCATCCCGACGACCTGTCCCGCACCACCGAGCTGGCCGTCGCCGAAGTGGCCCGTACGCTGGCCGCGGACCCCGACGACCTGGTGGCCGAACACCGCGCCTGGTGGCACCGCTTCTACCGGCGCAGCATGCTGTCCGTACCCGACAAGCGCCTCCAGGACTTCTACTGGATCCAGCTCTACAAGGCGGCCTGTGCCACCCGGGCCGACGGGCCCTCGATGTCCGAGTGGGGGCCGTGGTACCCGGAGACCGGCGGCAGCTGGACGGCCGTCTGGTGGAACCTCAACGTGCAGATCGCCACCTGGCTGATCCAGGGGTCCAACCACCTCGAACTCGACTCCGTCACCTCCACCTTCAAGGACTTCGAGAAGTATCTGCCGCTTTCGGTCCCGCCGGAGTACCAGGACGGGCAGACCTACGCCCTCGCCCACCCCTCCGACTGGATGCTGCGTCCCGGCGCCAAGACCGTCGGCATCCCCGGCACCTCCACCAAGACCGACAACAACGGCAACCTCATCTGGGCCATGCACAACGTCTGGCTCAGCTACCGCCACACCATGGACACCCGCATCGTGCGGGACGTCCTCTACCCGATCCTCGTCAAGGCGGTGAACTTCTACGACCACTTCCTGCACGAGGGCGGCGACGGCAAGCTGCACCTTCCGCTGACCCGTTCCCCCGAGTGGGCGGACGCCGAGGACTGCACCTACGACCTCTCCCTGCTCCGCTGGGGCTGCGCCACGCTCCTCGACTGCCTGCGGATCCTCCGTACGGACCATCCGCGTGCCGCGCGCTGGCGCGAGATCCTGAAGCGGCTGGTGGACTACCCGCGCGACGCCACCGGCGTCATGATCGGCGCGGACAAGCCGCTCACCGAATCCCACCGCCACTTCTCGCACATGCTGTGGCTGTATCCGCTGCACGAGCTGGACTGGGACCGGCCGGGCGACCGGGACATCATGCGGACCACCTTCGACCACTGGGTCAAGGACCGTGCCCTGTGGGCCGGTTACAGCTACGCCGCCGCCTCGTCGATGGCCTCGCGGATGGGCCGTCCCGAGGAGGCCCTCGACTTCCTCACCTTCTTCACCGGCGGCAATGTCATCAACAACGCCTGGATGACCCCGAACACCATGTACGTCGAGGGCGGAAACCTCGGCATCGAGAGCCCCCTGACGGCGACGCAGTCGGTGCTCGACATGGCCGTGCAGAGCCACGGCGGTGTGGTGCGGGTCTTCCCGTCCGTATCGCGCCGTTGGCCCGACGCGTCCGTGGCCTCCCTGCGCGCCCAGGGCGCGTTCCTGATCGACGCGGACCGGGCCGGTGGCCGCACCCGGTGGGTGCGCGTCCACAGCGAGGCGGGCGCGCCGCTGGTGCTGGACCACGGCATCCGCGGTGCGATCGACGTACGGGACGAGCGCGGCAGGCGGCTGCGGTACCGGGAGACGGGGCCGGGCCGCATCGAGATCCCGCTCCGCCGGGACGAGACGGCCGTCGTCGCCCCGCGCGGCACCCACCCGGACCCGGGCCCGCGCGACGTACCGGCCGTCGGCGACGCGAAGCCGTGGGGGCTGCCGGACTAGCCCGGGCTAGAAGTCGTCCTCGGAAAGCCACTCCAGGGCGAACCAGAGTTCCATGCGGACGGCCGGGTCCTGGAGGTCGGCGCCGAGGAGTTCGGCGACCCGGGTCATGCGGTGGCGCACGGTGTTGCGGTGGACCTGGAGTTCGGCGGCCGTACGGTCCCAACTGCCGTGGAACGTCAGCCAGGTGCGCAGGGTGCCGAGCAGGACGGCGGCGCCCGGCGGCCCGGCCCGGTCGAGCGCGGCGAGGCGGGCGCGGGCGAACTCGCGGGCGTCGGCGGGCGAGACCAGGCCGTGCACGGCCGGTGCGGTGGCCTCGTGTACGACGGCCGGCACCCCGGCGGCGATCGCGCGCTGGAGGGCCCGTTCGGCCCGGGCGTCGGCGCGCGGCAGATCCGCCGCGGGGGAGGGGTCGCTGAAGCCGAGGGTCCACCCGAGGGCGGCGGCCTGGGCGGGGGCGCGCGGGCGGGTCCCCGGCGCGCCGGGGACGAGGGCCCTCAGCACCGGGCCGTCGATGTGCAGATAGGGGGTGCCGAGGGCCGTCCCGAGGGTGGCGAGCTGCGCGGGGTCCTCGCCCCGCCGCGCCGCCCGCGCGGACCGGTGGTGGGGATCCTGCCGTCCGTGGACGACGACCCAGTGGTCGTGCCCCGGGTGTTCGGAGGGTACGAGGGCGGGCGCGACCTCCGCCGGGGTGGCACCGAGCATGAGCCGCACCAGCGCGCCGACGCTGTGGCTGTCGGTGTTCAGCGCGTGGCGCGGGCTGGTGAGCAGGGACAGCAGGACGGTCGCCGTGCTGGTCACCTGGCGGTGGACCAGCGGCAGGGCGGCGGTGGCGGCGGCCTGGCCGAGGGCCAGGGTGGTGGTGCCGTCGGCGCCGGGCAGCGTGTGCACGGTCAGGTGCGCACCGTCGTGGTGGTGGGCCGCCGCCGAGGGTGGCGGCGGCCCGCTCGCGGCGCGGCCGGTGGCGGGGCGGGCGGTCGTCGTACGGACGGCGAGGTCGCGCAACAGACCGGGCACCGGTTCCGGGGGACGCCGGCCCGCGCGGAACAGTTCGTTGCCCCGGTCGTCGTAGAGGACCGCCCAGGTGCCGGTGTGCGCGGTGAGCTGGGTGAGCACGGCCTGGAGCGCGTCGGGGCGGGCGGCGGCCGAGGCGAGGGCCGACTGCGCCTGCGAGACCGTCTTCAGGTCGCGGTTGCGGGCCTCGGCGATGGCGGCGTAGGTCGCCCGGCCGACGGCGACGAACGGGGTGTGCGGCGGCAGCCGCAGCAGCGGCAGTCCGTGGCGGTCGCACGCGGCCACGAGCTCTGCCGGTACCTCCTCGTGCACCGGGGCGACACCGAAACCGAGGGCGGCCACCCCGGCCGCCACCACGCGCGCCACATAGGTGTCGATGCCGTCCGCGTCGGGCGGCAGCCGCACTCCGGCGGTGAGGAGGAGTTCGCCGCCGACGAGATAGGGCGTGGGGTCCTCGATCTCGGTGGTGCCGACCGTGCCGATGCGCCGGTCCTCCGCGGGACCGGCAACCTGGCGCAACCCCAGCGAGGGATCGGCGAGCAGCACGCTGAGGTGGATGGACGGTGGATCGTGCTCGGTCACAAGGCAGGGATCCTCTCATCCTGCGGCACCGCGCCGGGGTGTCGGATTCGTCCAACGGACGGTTTCACATCGGGCGGGTCCGCGGGTTCAGCGCCAGTGTGCACCGTGGGTAGCGTCACGCATCACCCCCGCCCTACGCCGTTCTGCTTCGGAGGACCTGATGGCCGTCGACTACCTCGTCATGCTCGGATATCTGCTGGCCATCGTCGGTGTCGGCTGGTGGGGCAAGAGACTCGCCGCCCTCGTCGCCTACGTGGCCGTCAGCCTCGCCACCAAGCCGACCGAGGAGGCCGCGGTCGACGCCTGGCGCCGCCGCGTGGCGGGCGAACCGGCCACCGCACCCGAACCCGCACCCGTGACCGTCTGAGACGGACCGACTCCTCCGTCACCCCCACGACCCAAGGACTCACCCCGTGACCGCTTCGACGCCCCACCCCACCGATCCGGCCGCACCGGACACCTCCGCCGAGGAGGTGCGGCTGCGCCGCCAACTCGCCGCGGTCTACCGCCTGGTGGCGCACTTCCGGATGACCGACCTGATCTTCACGCACATCAGCGCCCGCGTCCCCGGCCCCGAACACCACTTCCTGATCAACCCCTACGGTCTCCTCTTCGAGGAGATCACCGCGTCGAACCTCGTCAAGGTCGACCTGTCCGGCCACCCCGTCGTGGAGACCCCGCACCCCGTCAACCCC
This sequence comes from Streptomyces sp. BRA346, assembly GCF_052851135.1. Classification (NCBI taxonomy): domain Bacteria; kingdom Bacillati; phylum Actinomycetota; class Actinomycetes; order Kitasatosporales; family Streptomycetaceae; genus Streptomyces; species Streptomyces sp. BRA346. Next base: position 24,460 of record NZ_JAIWIH010000032.1, read on the forward strand.
GCCGGGTTCGTCATCCACAGCGCCGTCCACGCCTCCCGGCCCGACGCCCACTGCGTGCTGCACACCCACACCAAGGCCGGATGCGCCGTCGCCGCCCAGGAGGAGGGCCTGCTGCCGCTCAACCAGATCTCCATGGAGTTCTACGGCAGGCTCGGCTACCACGACTACGAGGGCGTCGCCCTCAACCTCGCCGAACAACAGCGGCTCGTCGCCGATCTCGCCGGTCACCCGGCGATGATCCTGCGCAACCACGGCCTGCTGACCGTCGGGGAAACCCCCGCCCAGGCCTTCCTGCGCATGTACTACCTGGACAAGGCGTGCGAGATCCAGGTCGCGGCGACGGCCGGGGGCGCGAAACTCGTCATGCCGCCTCCGGACATCCGCGCATTGACGGCCCGTCAGCTCGCGGGCGAGGACGCGGGCTCCGACCTCCAGGACGACAAGGCGTACGACCTGGCCTGGTCGGCGCTGCTGCGGCTCGTGGAGCGCGTCGCCCCTGATTACAAGGACTGAAGGGACTGAACGGGGCTGGGAAGGGTCAGGAGTGCGACGGGCCGGACTGGGCGTCGCGCTCCGCCTTCTCGGCCTGCTCCGCCTTCTTCTCCTTGATCCGCACCGCTTCCTTGCGCACCTCGGCCTGGGTGGCGCGCTCCTTCTCCAGCCACTCGGGGCGCTCCGCCTTCAGGGCCTCGATCTGCTCGGTGGTGAGGGCCTCGGTGATACCGCCGCGCGCCAGGCCCGAGATGGAGGTGCCCAGCTTCGCCGCGACCACCGGCCGGGGGTGCGGGCCGTTGCGGCGCAGCTCCCGCAGCCACTCGGGCGGATCGCTCTGGAGGGCGTTCAGTTCGGCGCGCGTGACGACACCCTCCTGGAACTCGGCGGGGGTGGCCTGGAGGTACACACCCAGCTTCTTCGCCGCGGTCGCGGGCTTCATCGTCTGGGTGGTCTGGTGCGACTTCATGGTGTCAAGGGTATCGACCGCAGACGCGGCCCCGGACCACGGCCTCGGGCCGCGCGACCGGTAGCCTGGCGGGGTGACAGGCTCGGAAGAATCCCCTGCGTTCCGGCTCGCGTATGTCCCGGGGGCGACGCCCGCCAAGTGGGTGCGGATCTGGAACGAGCGCCTGCCCGACGTCCCGCTCACCCTCCTCGCGGTGTCCGCCGCCGAAGCCCCCGATGTGCTGCGGGACGGCGGCGCCGACGCGGGGCTCGTGCGGCTGCCGGTGGACCGTACGGTGTTCAGCGCGATCCCCCTCTACACCGAGACCACGGTGGTCGTGGTGCCGAAGGACCACGTCGTGGCGGCGGTCGACGAGGTGACCACCGACGATCTGGCCGACGACATCGTGCTGCACCCGCTCGACGACGTGATCGGCTGGGAGCGCCCGCCGGGGCGGCCCGCGATCGAGCGCCCCGCCACGACGGGGGACGCCATCGAGCTGGTGGCGGCCGGGGTGGGGCTGCTGGTCGTGCCGCAGTCGCTCGCCCGGCTGCACCACCGCAGGGACCTCACGTACCGGCCGCTCACGGACGCGCCCCAGTCGAGCGTCGCGCTGTCGTGGCCGGAGGACGCCACCACCGACCTGGTGGAGGACTTCATCGGGATCGTCCGCGGGCGGACCGTCAACAGCACCCGGGGCCGCACTCCGCCCCCGGCGCAGCAGAAGCGCAAGCCCGCGGCGGGCAAGTCGGCGTCCGGCAAGACGACATCAGGCAAGGCAGGCGGGGCGGGGAAGAACCCGCGGGGCCGTTCCGCGGCCCCCAAGGCCCCCAAGGGTGCCAAGCGCGGCAAGCCGCGCCGCCGGTCCTAGCGAGGCGCCTGCCCCGGCGCACCGGCGCGCAGGCCGTCCATGACCAGGTCCAGGAGTCGCCCGGCGCAGCCCTGCCAGTCCCCGCAGGGGTCGATCTGCCACAGCCCGGCGATGGCGAGCATGAAGTCGTCGGGGGTGACCCCCGGGCGGATGGTCCCGGCCTCCTCGTTCGCCGTCAGCAGGAGCGTGACGGCGGAGGTCAGCGAGCCGCGTGCCAGTTGGACCAGGCCGCCGTGCGCGCTGGTGGCCTTGTGCAGCGCACCGGCCAGGCCCGCCTTGGTCATGGCGTACTGGGCGAGACGGTCCATCCACTCCCGCAGCGCCTGGTCCGGCGCCCGGGTCCGCAGCAGCTGGGCCGCGGTGTCGGCGACCTGCTGCACCTCGTAGCGGTAGACCTCCAGGATCAGCGCCTCACGGTTGGGGAAATTGCGGTAGAACGTTCCCTGTCCGACGCACGCCTTCTTGGCGATCGTGCTCAGCGGGGCGTCCGCCGAGCGCGTCAGCTCCGCGAGGGCCACCTCCAGGATGCGCTCGCGATTCCGTTGCGCGTCCGAGCGCAGTGGGGTGTCCTTCTTCTCAGGCACGCCCTCCTCCTTCCCGGAACCGCGGTCGGGCCGCCCTTGCTAACCGGACAACTGTCCGATACGTTCATACCAGCCGGACAACTGTCCACTTAGGTCTACCTTAGCGGCAGATCCGGCCAGTGCGAACGGCTGGTGCCGGTCGCCACCAGCCCGCTCACCTTCCCAGACTCTTCCCGGGGCACTCCCCGGACCCTTCCCGCACCGCCCGGATCATCTCGCTCGACGCGCACCAGCTACGCGAAAGAAGGCTGATCATGGCCCCAGCCCCCTCCCCGACGTCCAGCGCCATCACGCTGAACATCAACGGCGAGAAGCACACGCTGCCCGTCGACCACCGCACCACCCTGCTCGACGCCCTGCGCGAACGTCTCGACCTGACCGGCACGAAGAAGGGGTGCGACCAAGGTCAGTGCGGCGCCTGCACGGTGCTGATCGACGGGCGCCGCGCCGTCTCCTGCCTCCAGCTCGCGGTGGCCGCCGAGGGGCGTGTCATCACCACCATCGAAGGCGTGGCCGAAGGCGAGGACCTGCACCCGGTGCAGCAGGCGTTCCTCGACCTCGACGGCTACCAGTGCGGCTACTGCACCCCCGGCCAGATCTGCTCGGCCATCGCCGTGATCGAGGAACACGCGGCGGGCTGGCCGAGCGCCGCGACCCAGGACGTGCGACCCGAGGCGGGCGTGCAGCCGCTCACGGCCGAGGAGATCCGGGAGCGCATGAGCGGCAACCTGTGCCGCTGCGGCGCGTACGTGTCGATCGTCGAGGCGGTCGCACGGGCGGCGGAGGCCGCGCAGCCGCCATCCGGCGGCTCGGGTGACGAGATCGGCGCGACGGAAGCGGAGGCAGCGGTATGAGGGAATTCGGTTACGAGCGCGTGCACGAGGTCTCCGGGGCGGTGGCCCTGCTCGGCGCCGACCCCGACGCGCGCTACCTCGGCGGCGGCACCAACCTCGTCGACCTGATGAAGACCGGGGTGGAGCGGCCCGCGCGCCTCATCGACGTGCGCGACCTCCCCCTCGACCAGATCGAGGCCACGCCGGACGGCGGCCTGCTCATCGGCGCGACCGTCACCAACAGCGACCTCGCCGCCCATCCCGATGTGCGGTCCCGCTACCCGGCGTTGGCCCAGGCCGTGCTGGCCGGGGCCTCCGGACAACTGCGCAACATGGCCACGGTCGGCGGAAACCTGCTCCAGCGCACCCGCTGCGGCTACTTCACCGACACCGCCAAGCCGTGCAACAAGCGGGTCCCCGGCAGCGGCTGTCCCGCCGTCGAGGGCGAGAACCACAACCACGCGATCCTCGGCGCCTCCGAGCACTGCGTGGCCATCCACCCCTCGGACATGGGGGTGGCGCTGGCCGCCTTCGACGCCGTCGTGCGGTACGAAACGGCGGACGGCCCGGGCGAGTTGCCGTTCGCCGAGTTCTATCTGCCCGTGGGGGACACCCCGCACCTGGAGACCGCCCTGCCGCCCGGCGCGCTGATCACCGGCATCACCCTGCCGCCCGCCCCGGTCGCGGCCCACTCGCGCTACCGGAAGGTGCGCGAGCGCGCCTCCTACGCGTTCGCGATCGGCTCGATCGCCGCCGCCCTCGACGTCCGGGACGGGGTCGTCCAGGAAGTGCGCCTGGCCTTCGGGGCGGTGGCGTCCCGGCCGTGGCGCGCCCGCGCGGCCGAGCGGGCGCTGACCGGGGGACCGGCGACCGCCGAGGCGTTCGCCGCCGCCGCGGACGCCGAACTGGCGGCCGCCGAGACGCTGCCCGGAAACGGATACAAGGTGACGCTGATGCGCAACCTCGTCGTGGCCATGCTGACCGAACTCTCCGAGGAGGCCGTCCGATGACCACGACGACCGGAACCGCCGCCGTCACCCCGTCCGTCGGCACCGCGCACACCCGCGTCGAGGGCCGGGAGAAGGTCACCGGAGCGGCCCGCTACGCCGGGGAGATCCCCTTCGCCGACCTGGCCCACGGCTGGCTGGTGGTGTCCACCATCGCCCGCGGCCGCATCCGCTCGGTGGAGTCCGCCCCCGTCGAGGCGATGCCCGGCGTCCTCACCGTCCTCCACCACGGGAACGCCCCGCAGGTCGACGGCGAGTACGTCGGCCTGCTGGGGAAGCCCGACCCGACCGTCACGCTCTTCCAGACCGACCGGGTGCCGTTCGCGGGCTGGCCGGTGGCGCTGGTCGTCGCGGAGACGCCGGAGCAGGCCAGGGAGGCCGCCGAGGCGCTGGTGGTCCGCTACGACGAGGAGCCGCACGACGTCGCGTTCGCCGCCGGGCACCCCGGTGCGCGCAAGCCGGAGGACCCGTCGGCGGAGACCGAGAAGGGGGACCTCGCGGCCGAACTCGCCGCGGCGGCCGCCGTCGTGGACGCGGAATACACCACTCCGGAAGAGCACCACGCCATGATGGAGCCCCACGCGGCCACGGCCCGCTGGGACGGCGGCCGGCTGGAGGTCGTCGACTCCAACCAGGGCAGCATGTGGGTGGCCGACGAGCTGGCGAAGATGTTCTCCCTGGACCTGGGTTCGGTGCGGGTGCTGTCCGAGCACGTCGGCGGCGGCTTCGGCTCCAAGGGGCTCCGCCCGCACCAGGTGGCCGCCGTGATGGCCACGACCGTCCTGCACCGCCCGGTCCGGGTCGTGCTGACGCGCCGCCAGATGTTCTCCATCACCGGCTACCGCAGCCCCACCGTGCAGCGGGTCAGGCTGGGAGCCGACGCCGAGGGGCGGCTGACCGCGTTCGACCACGAGGCCCTCAGCCTCACCTCGACCGTGCACGAGTTCATCGAGCGCAGCGCCGACTACGGGCGCGCCATGTACGACGCCGACGCCCACCACACCGTCAACCGCGTGGTGGCGCTCGACGTGCCGACCCCGACCTTCGTGCGCGGGCCGGGCGAGGCCCCGGGCTCGTTCGCGCTGGAGTCCGCGCTCGACGAACTCGCCGAAAAGTGCGGCCTGGACCCGATCGCGCTGCGGGCGCGCAACGAACCCGAGGCGGGCCCCGTCTCCGGGCTGCCGTACAGCACCCGCAGGGTCATCGACTGCTTCGAGGAGGGCGCCCGCAGGTTCGGCTGGGCGGACCGCGACCCGCGTCCCGGGGTGCGCCGCGAGGGCCGCTGGCTGCTCGGGACCGGCACGGCGGCGGCCACGTTCCCCTCGAACGCGATGCCGTCCACGGCCGCGGTGACGGCCGAAGCGGACGGCACGTTCACGGTACGGATCACCGCGGCCGACATCGGCACCGGCGCCCGGACCGCGCTGACCCAGATCGCCGCGGACGCGCTGGAGGTGGAGCCGAGCCGCATCCACATGCGCATCGCGGACAGCGACTTCGGCCAGGCGATGATCGCGGGCGGCTCCATGGGCACCCGCTCCTGGGCCTGGGCCGTGACCTCCGCGGCGAAGGAGCTGCGCGAGCAGCTGGCCCTCGGCGGCGCCATCCCTGAGGAGGGGATCACCGCCCGGTCGAACACGGCCGAGGCCATCGGCGCCCTCGCCCAGAAGGAACGGCACTCCTTCGGGGCGCAGTTCGCCGAGGTGGCCGTGGACACCGCGACGGGCGAGGTGCGCGTACGGCGCATGCTCGGCGTCTTCGCGGCGGGCCGGATCGTCAACCCGCTGACCGCGCGCAGCCAGCTCCGCGGCGGCATGGTCTGGGGCCTGTCCATGGCGCTGCACGAGGAGGCGATCCGGGACCGGGCCTTCGGCAGCCACGTCGGCCCGGACCTCGCGGGCTATCACGTCGCCGCGCACGCCGACGTGCCGCCCATCGAGGTGGGCTGGGTGGACGACCCGGACCCGGACGACCCCGTGGGCATCAAGGGCGTCGGCGAGGTCGGGATCGTGGGCGCGGCGGCGGCGATCGCCAACGCCGTCTGGCACGCGACCGGTGTGCGCCACCGGCACCTGCCGATCCGCCCCGACCGCGTCCTGCTGGCGGGTACCGCGCCGGGTGGGGACGTGGATGCTTGACATCGCCACCGAGCTGAACCGGTGGGTCGAGGAGGGCCGGGACTTCGCCGTCGCCACCGTCGTGGCCGTCGGTGGCAGCGCGCCGCGGGGTCCCGGCGCCGCCCTCGCCGTCGACGCCGAGGGCACGGCCATCGGGTCGGTCTCCGGCGGGTGTGTGGAGGGCGCGGTGTACGACCGCTGCGTCCAGGCGCTCGAGGACGGCGAGACGGTCCTGGAGCGCTTCGGGTACAGCGACGACGACGCGTTCGCGGTGGGGCTGACCTGCGGCGGTGTGCTCGAAGTCATGGTCACCCCGGTGCGGGCGGACGCCCCGGACCGGGCGGTGTTCGCGGCGGCCCTGGCGGCCGCCGCCCGCGGGGAGACGGCCGCGGTCGCCCGGGTGTCCCGGGGCCCGGCCGGGCTCCTCGGCCGGGCGCTGTTCGTCCGCCCCGACGGCTCGTACGACGGCGGCCTCGGCGGCCGCCCGGAGCGGGACCGCACGGCGGCGGACGAGGCGGGCGCCCTGCTGGCCGAGGGCCGCACCGGCGCGTTCACCCTGCCGGAGAGCCCGGAAGGTTCCGAGGGCGGTCTGACGGTGTTCGTCGAGTCGAGCGTGCCGCCGCCCCGGATGATCGTCTTCGGCGCCGTGGACTTCGCCGCGGCACTCGCGCGCACCGGCAAATTCCTCGGCTACCACGTGACCGTGTGCGACGCCCGCCCCGTCTTCGCCACCCGCCTCCGCTTCCCCGAGGCCGACGAGATCGTGGTCGACTGGCCGCACCGCTATCTGCGGCAGACGGAGACCGACGCCCGCACGGTGCTGTGCGTGCTCACCCATGACGCCAAGTTCGACGTGCCGCTCCTGGAGGAGGCCCTGCGGCTGCCGGTCGCGTTCGTCGGCGCGATGGGCTCGCGCCGCACCCACGAGGACCGCCTCCGCAGACTCCGCGAGGTCGGTCTCACCGACCGCGAACTGGCCCGGCTGCGCTCGCCGATCGGCCTCGACCTCGGCGCCCGTACGCCCGAGGAGACCGCCCTGTCCATCGCGGCGGAGATCGTCGCGGCACGGCGGGGCGGCACGGGCGTGCCGCTGACCGGCTCGGGGACGCCCATCCACCGTGAGGAGGGGGCCGGAGCACACGCCGCCGCGTGACGCCCCGGCCCCCGGCCCCGGCACCGGTGGAGGCGCCGATCAAGATCATTTCCGGTTGACAGTGATCCGGCGTGGCGGAAAGGCTCGTTACGTCGTGCATCAGCTGAATACCGAGGAGTGATCCTTCCCGGATGCCTTCGTACTACGTGGCTTCCGACATCGGTGGCACCTTCACCGACACCGTCGTGATCGATGACAACGGACGGGTCGGCAGGTACAAGTCCTCCACCGTTCCCGACAACCCCGCCGAGGGCGTGCTGGGCACCCTGGTCGACGCCGCCGAGGAGCACGGCGTCGACCTGGGCGAACTGCTCGCGGACGTCGAGATGTTCGCCCACGGCACCACCATCGCCACCAATGCTCTCCTCGAAGGCCGTACCAAGAGGGTCGGCCTGATCCAGACCCGCGGCTTCGGGGACACCCTGACGACCATGCGCGGGTTCAAGGGCTCCGGACTCGAGGAAGAGGAGATCAAGCGGTTCCGCACGCTGGTGAAACAGCCCCCGGCGGTGCCCCGTTCGCTGACCGAGGAGGTCACCGAGCGCGTCGACTACGCGGGCCGGGTCGTCTGTCCGCTGGACGAGGACGACGTACGGCGCGCCGTGGCGCGGCTGCGGGACGCCGGGGCCGAGGTGTTCGCCGTCTCGCTGCTCTGGTCCTTCGCCAACGACGCGCACGAGCGCCGGGTCGGCGAGATCGTGGCCGAGGAGGTGCCCGGGGCGAGCGTCACCCTGTCGAGCGCATTCCTCCCGCGCATCGGGGAGTACGAGCGCACCCTGACCACCGCGGTCAACGCGGGCCTGCGCCCGCTGCTGGGGGCGTCGCTGGACAGCTTCGAATCCACCCTGGCCGAGGCGGGCCTGCGGACCGGGCCGCTGCTCATGCAGTCGGGCGGCGGGCTCGCGACCTTCGCGGAGGCGGAGAAGCGCGCGGCAGCGGCCGTGATGTCCGGGCCGGTCGGCGGAGTGGTGGCCTCCCAGTACCTGGGCAGCCGCGACCAGCACCGCAACATCGTCACCACCGACATGGGCGGCACCAGCTTCGATGTCGGGCTGGTGCTCGACGAGCGTCCCGTCATGTCCAACACCACCCTCATCGGCCGCGACCGGCTCGCCCTGCCGTCCGTGGCGGTGCGGGCCATCGGCGCCGGGGCAGGTTCCATCGCCTCCGTACGGGGCGGGGTGCTCACCGTCGGGCCCGAGAGCGCGGGCGCCCGCCCCGGACCGGCCTGTTACGGGCGCGGCGGCGCGCGTCCCACGGTCGCCGACGCGGACCTGGTGCTGGGCTACCTCAACCCGGACAACTTCCTCGGCGGGCGGCTCACCCTCGACGTCGAGCGCGCCCGCGCCGCCATCGAGGAGCACATCGCCCGGCCGACCGGTCTGACCGTCGAACAGGCCGCGGAGGGCATCAAGACCATCGTGGACGCCCGGATGGCCGACCTGGTGCGCCAGGTGACGGTGGAACAGGGCTACGACCCGGCCGACTTCGCGGTGTTCGCATACGGCGGCGCGGGCCCGCTGCACGCCTTCTCCTACGGCGCCGAGCTGGGCTGCCCGCGGATCGTCGTCCCGCTCACCGCCTCCGTCCACTCGGCGTTCGGCATCGGCAGCTCGGACCTGACCATGGTCGAGGAGCTGTCCAAGCCCCTCCAGGCGCCGCCCGGCACCACCGACTACGGCGCCGCCCTGCCGCCGGAGGAGATCGAGGCGGCCTTCACCGAGCTCCAGGACAAGGCCGCGCGCGGGCTCGTCGAGGCCGGTGCGGACCGGGAGACGGTCACCTTCACCCGGTCCGTCGAGATCCGGTTCCGGGCCCAGATCCATGTGCTGACCGTCTCCTTCGACGACGGCCCGATCACCGCCGAGGGCGTGAACGCCATGGTCGCGCGGTTCATCGACGCTTACGAGGGCCGGTTCGGCAAGGGCTCGGCGTTCCCCGAGGCCGGGGTGGAGATCACCACCTTCCGGGTCGTCGCCGCGAGCCCCGTCCCACGCGCCGAACTCGAGACCGGACGCCTGCCCCAGGGCGTCGGGTCCGTGGCCGGGCCGGGCAGCCGCCGGGTGTTCAGCGACGGCGAGTGGACCGACGCCGCCGTCTACCGCGCCGAGCATCTCCACGAGGGCTTGCGCATCGACGGCCTGGCCATCGTCGAACTGCCGGACACCACCGTCGTCATCGGCTCGGGCCAGGAGGCCGTGGTCGACCGGCTCGGCGGCATCGTCATCCACAACCGCCCGTGAGCAGCGCCCCCGATCAAGGAGCAACGATGAACACCGCCGCACGCACGACCGCGGCCGCGAACGGGACGGCTGCGAACGGGACGGCCGACCCCGTCACCCACGAGGTGATCCGGCACAAGCTCTGGTCCATCAACGCCGAGGGCGCCACCACCGTCGAGCACGTCTCCGGCTCCCCGGTCGTCCACGCCACCGACTACAACTTCGGCATCTACACGGCCTCCGGCGAGATGGCCGTCATCGGCACCTATCTGCTGACCCCGGTCTACACGGGCGCGATGGCGATCGAGGAGTTCCAGCGCCGGTACGACGACATCGAGCCCGGTGACGTCTTCATCATCAACGACCCCTACATCGCCGCGATGCACCAGAACGACGTGCAGTTCTGCAGCCCGGTCTTCCGGGACGGCGAACTGGTCGCCTGGCTCGGCTGCATGGCCCACCAGGTCGACCTCGGCGGCATGGACCCGGGCAGCTGGTGCACCACCGCCACCGACGTGTACCAGGAGGGCATCCGGATCCCGCCGGGCCGGATCGTCCGCAAGGGCACCGTCAACCAGGAGCTGTGGGACACCATCGTCGCCAACTCCCGCATGGCCGGCACGGTCGCCAACGACTTCCGCGCCTTCCTCGCCGGGCTGCGCGTCGCCGAGCGCCGCTTCCACGAGCTGTGCGACCGCTACGGCGGCGACCAGGTGCGCACCACCATGGAACGCACCCTCGACCACAGCGAGGCCGATCTGCGGGCCATGCTGGAGGAGCTGCCGGACGGGGTGTACGAGCACACCTCGTACCTGGACCGCCCGGACGGATCGGGGAACGACGGCGACCAGGGCATCGAACTGCTGGAGGTCCCCTGCCGGATGGAGAAGACCGGCGACCGGCTGGTCTTCGACTTCTCCGGCTCCAGCCCGCAGAGCCCCGCGTACGGCATGACCACCCGCGGCGGGCTGCTCGGCGCCGTGGCCACGCTCATGCTGTGCACGTTCGGCTCGGAGATCCCCTGGAACCACGGCATCATGCGCCCGGTCGAGGTCAAGGCGCCCGACGGGCTGTGTGTCACCGCCGTCGAGCCGATGCCCGTCAGCGGCGGCGCGGCGGGCGCCAACTGGACGGCGACCTGCTCCGCGGGCGGCGCGATCGCCAAGATGCTCAGCTTCTCCGAGCGCTACGAGAGCTTCGCCTTCGGCCCGAGCGACGGATCCTGGCAGCTGAGCCAGTTCGGCGGCGCCGACCAGCACGGGCAGCCGTTCGCCTCCATGTACATGGACTCGCTGATGTGGGGCGGGCCCGCCTTCTCCTTCCGCGACGGCGTGGACGCGGGCGGCGCCATGGTCATCCTCGGTGGCGGCGCGACCGACGTCGAACAGCAGGAGATGCGGCACCCGCTGATGTACCTGTGGCGCCGTCAGGTCCCCGACTCCGGCGGCGCGGGCACCTACCGCGGCGGCAACGGCATCCAGTTCGCCCTCACCCCGATCGACACCCCGGAGGTGACCGGGGTCCTGGGCACCCACGGCGTCTCGCTGCCCAACCGCACCGGCCTCTTCGGCGGCCTGCCCGGCTCGTGCGCCCGCTTCGAGCGCGTCACCTCCGCGGCGCCGCTGGACCGGCTGGCATCCGGACAGCCCATCACCCGGCTCGCCGAACTCGACGGCAGCCATGAAACGCTGCCCGGCGTCTCCCCGGCGGCCCGCATCGCCCACGGCGACGTCTTCGAGTGCACCGTCCAGAATGGCGGCGGCTACGGCGACCCGCTGCTGCGCGACCCCGCCCGGGTGGCCGCCGACGTCGAACGCCACGCGGTGACCCCGGAGTCCGCCGCCCGGCTGTACGGAGTCGCCCTGACCCCGGACGGCGGTGTGGACGAGCCCGCGACGGCGGCCCGCCGGGAGCGGATCCGCGAGGACCGCCGGGCCCGCATGACCGCCCCGGCCGCCGGGGCGCCCGCGGCGGCGGGGATCCGTACGGTCACGGGGGAGCCCTCCGGGATCTGGGGCAGCGCCCTCAGGACGTCCCCCGGCCCCGGCGGGCCGTCCGCCGCGTGCCGCCACTGCGGAGCCGGACTCGGCAGCCTGTCCGGCGGCTGGGAAGGGCTTGCCGGCCGGGTGGCGCTCGGCCCGGACGACCTGGGCCGGGACGTCCGCGTCCACGACGCGCTCACCGTCGTCGCCTACGTCTGCCCGCACTGTGTGACGTCCCTGTGGGTCGACACCGAGCCGGTCGCGGGCAAGCCCTGGCGCGACTTCGCGGCACGCGCCTGAGCGGATCGCGGGACGCGGGTGCCCGGCCGGAAGGGATTCCGGCCGGGGCACCGGGCGGTGCGGGTGATCAGTCCTGCGGGGTGCCCGCGGGAAGCCGGCGCCACGTCACCGCGGTGCGAGTGTGGAACGCCCAGTCGAGCATCTTCTTCGCGTCCGGGTACCGCTTGCTGTCGCCGAGGAGGACCCCGACGACCGTCCGGCCGTTCCGCTTTGCGGCGAACACGATGCACTTGCCGGCGGCGGTGCCGGTACCGGTCTTGATGCCGATGGCGCCGTCGTACGAGCCAAGCAGCTTGTTGCTGCTGTTCCAGTAGTAGGTCCGGGTCCGGCCGTTGGCCGCCGGGGCCTTCTGCTCGGTCCCGACCGACTTGACCACCGTACGCAGCGTGGCGTTGCCGAGCGCGTGCCGCGCCAGCTTCGCCAGGTCACGGGCGGTCGTGTAGTTGGCGCCGTGCGTGGAGATGCCGTCGAAGGAGTCGTACTGGGTCTTGGTCATCCCCAGCGCGTCCGCCTTCTTGTTCATCTTGGAGATGAACGACGTGGTGCGCTTCGCCGTGGTACTCCCGCTGCCGAAGGTGTCGGCGAGGGCCATCGCGGCGTCACAGCCGGACGGCAGCAGCATGCCGTACAGCAGCTGCTTGACCGTGAGCTTGTCCCCCTGCTTCAGGTCGGCGGCGCTGCCGCCACTGGTCCTGATGTAGTCCAGGTACGCCTTCTTGACGGTGACCTTCTTGTTGAGGTTCACCCCCCGGGTGTCGAGCACCACGACGGCCGTCATGAGCTTGGTGATGCTCGCCATCTGGCGCTTGGTGTCCGGGCTCTTGCTCCACAGCTTCTTGTTCGCGCTGTTGTCGAGCAGATAGGCGCCCTTGGCGGCGATGCCGGACGGTCCGGCGGCGGCCCGTGCGGCCGGTGCGGCGGCCGGAGCCGCCTGCGCGCTCGCCACCGGTGCGGCGACCGCGAGTGCCGCCGTGGACGCGATGACCGCCGCTCCCCAGCGGCGGACCGCGTTACCCCCATGTCTTCCCATACGCCCTCGCTCTCCTCGGATGATGGATGGGCGCTGGCATCCTCTCACCGGGCGAGAAATGATGATGTGTCGGGTCTCAATATCTGTCAGGTCTCAACTGCCGGACGTCACCCAGTCGTAGGCCGCCCGCGCGTCGAACTCCCGCTGCCCGCCCCGGAAGATCATCCCGGCGTGGTCGTACGCCGATCCGTCCCCGGCGGCGTGCTCGTCGTACGGGACGGCGACGCAGCGCATCCCGGCCCGCCGCGCCGCCTCCACCCCCGGCCCGGCGTCCTCGATCACCACACAGTCGGCCGGATCGGTGGCCAGCAGCCGCGCGGCCGCCAGGAAGACGTCCGGCTCGGGCTTGCCGCGCCCGATGTCCTCGGCGGAGACGTAGAGCGGCAGCAGCGCGTCCAGACCGGTGGCGGTCAGCGCCGCCTCGATCGCGGGCCGCGAGGAGCCGGACGCGACGGCGATCGGATGCCCGGCGGAGTGCAGCCGCTCGGCGAACGCCCGCATCTCGGGGAAGACGGTGGTGGAGGTGCGGACCAGTTCCAGGTAGTGGCCGTTCTTGACGGCGAGCAGCTCGTCCACCGGCGCGTCGAGCGCGTACCGCGCGCGCAGGGTCTCCAGGGTCTCGCGGGTGCCGATCCCGATGAACTGGGTGTGCTCCTCCCAGCTGAAGCCGGTGACGCCGTACTGCGCGAGGGTGCGCCGGCCCGCCTCGTAGTAGTTGGGCTCGCTGTCCACGAGCGTGCCGTCGAGGTCGAAGATCACGGAAGGGGTGCGCCGGATGCTCATACGGACCAGCATGCCAAGTACGTGATCAAGGCCGACGGGGGGTTCCCGCGGTCTGCCCCACGGCGTCGACCAGCGGCAGCATCCGATGGCGCACCCGCTCCCTGAGCACCATCTCGGTGCGGGTGCGGACCACCCCCGGCAGCCGGATCACCCGCTGCACGACGTCCTCCAGATGCCCGTTGTCCCGCGCCACGACCCGGGTCAGCAGATCACCCACGCCGGTGGTCGAGAACACCTCGATGATCTCCGGGACGGTGGCCAGCGCGTCCCCCACGTCGTCCAGATGCCCCTGCGTGACCTCGATGTGCACGAAGGCCAGCACCGGGTGGCCGAGGGCGGCGGGGGAGAGCGAAGGGCCGTAGCCCGTGATCACGCCGTCCCGCTCCAGCCGGTCCAGCCGCGCCTGCACGGTGCCGCGCGCGACGCCCAGGATCCGGGCGTACTCGCGCACGCTGGTGCGCGGCTGCTCCAGCAGCAGCCGCAGGATCTTCGCGTCGAGCGCGTCCACCGCGTCCACCGGTGCGGGCATGGGCCATCGGCTCCCTCGTGGTCGGTTTCCTCGACGGGCGACTGTACCAATGGCCCAGCGAAACAGTGATCGCTTGAGCCGATGGCGGCGGGGTGCTTCTCTTGGAGGCAGATGGCGTTGCGCTGGGCTGCGCCGGACGGCAAGGAAGCCGCATCCGGGTCCCCGCAGCGCCTTTGTCATGCCCGGCCGTCGGACGTGAAAGGGACACAGGGGTGCTGCGGGAGTTCCAGACGGCGGTGAGGCCGTGCGCGACCATGTTCACGGCTCCGGACCCGGGGCTGCGGCGGCTGCGGATCTCGGCGCGGGCCGTGCTCGGCGTCGGCTCGGCGGTCGCCGCGGTGGCGTGGGCCGGGCTGCCGCTGTCCGCCGCGGTCGTGGGCGGGCTCGCGGCGCTCCTCGCGCTGTTCACGGTGGCGGACCCGACGCCCCGGCGCCAGGCCGTCACCACCGCGCTGCTCCCGGCCGTCGGCCTCCCGGTGCTGGCGCTGGCCGTCGCACTGCACCGGGTTCCGCTCGGCCGCGACGCCGCCTTCCTCGCGGTGGTCTTCTGCGGTGTCGCGGCCCGGCGGTGGGGGCCGCGCGGCAACGCGCTCGGCATCTTCGCGTTCATGATGTTCTTCGCGGCGCAGTTCCTGGAGGCGGGACCGCGGCAACTGCCCGTGCTGGCCGTCGCGGTGCCCCTGGGCCTGGCGGTCGCCGCGTTCGTACGGTTCGGCGTGTGGTGCATCGAGCGGCGTACGCCCGGGGCGCCCGCCGCCGCGCCCGCGCCGCCGGGTGGAGCGGGCCTGGCCCGGCCCGCCACGCGGCAGGCCTTCCAGGCGGCCGCAGCCTGCGCGTTCGCGCTCGCCGCCGGCCAGGCCCTCTCCGGCGAGCGGTGGTACTGGGCCGTCGGCACCGCCTGGTGGATCTTCGTCAACACCGCCTCGCGCGGCGAGACGCTGGTACGCGGCTTCCGCCGGGTCGTCGGCACTGTCAGCGGCATCGCGGCCGGGCTCGCCGTCGCCGTACCGCTGCACGGCGCCCCGGCGCCCACCGCCGTCCTCGTCGCCGCCTGCGTCTTCGGGATCTTCTACACCGCGCCGCTGTCGTACAGCTGGATGGTGTTCTTCGTGACGCTGATGGCCGGGCTGCTGTACGGCCTGCTCGGCGTGCTGCATCCCGGGCTGCTCGCGCTGCGCCTGGAGCAGACCGCCATCGGCGCGGCCGGGGCGGGACTGGCCGTGGCCCTCGTACTCCCGGTCACCACCCACGCCGCGACCGACGCGTGGATCCGGCGCGCCCTGGAGTCCGTACGGCGCTGCGCCGCCGACGCCGCGCGGCGGCTCGCGGGCGACCCGGCCGCGGACCCCGCGCCGCACGTCGCCGAGCTGGAGGCGGCGCTGCGGGGCCTGCGGATGTCGATCGCCCCGCTGCTGCACCCGCTCAGCCCGCTGCGCGCCCGGCGGGCCCGCGCCCGGCAGGTCATGCTGGCGCTCGACGACTGCGCCCGCCAGGCGCGCGGTCTCGCCGCGCTCGCCGCCGACCCGGTCGCGTCCCACGACGTCCGCCTGACCGCGGCGTGCGCGCGGGTCGAGGCGGCGGTGAGCCGCCTGACCGCCCCCGTCCCCCCGTCCGCCGCCGCCCCCGCACCCGCCGCCGGTCCGCCGCCCCACCCGGCCACCGACCGCGCCCTGGCCCATCTGCACGACCTGGAGGCCGCCCTGACGGGCCTCGCGGACCCGCTGCGCGCCTGAGGAAGGTTCCTCCAACCGGGGCGCGCTGACGGCACGTCATGCAGGGAATCGGGCATTCCACGGTCCTGGTCCGGACCGGGCTGTTAGCGTCGGCCGCAAGCGGAACCGCTGGAGAGGCAGCACGGTGACCACGGAGCAACGGGCGTACAGGGCGTACATCGGGTCGTTCACCGAGGCGGGCGGAGCCGGGATCACCGTCGCGGACGTCGACCGCGACACGGGCGCGCTGACCCCGCGGTACACCACGGACGAGGTCGCCAACCCCTCGTATCTCGCGCTCTCATCCGGCGGGGACGTCCTCTACGCAGTGAGCGAGACGGAGGACGGCGCGGCCGCCGCCTTCCGGACCGGCGACGACCCCGCCCGCCCGCTCACCCTCCTCGGCGCCCCCGTGCCCGTCCACGGCGCGGCACCCACCCATCTCGCGCTCGCCGCCGGGTATCTGCTCACCGCCAACTACGGCTCCGGCACCGTCAGCGCGCTGCCCGTCGGCGACGACGGCGGGCTCGGGCAGCCGACGGCGGTGCTGCGGCACGAGGGCAGCGGCCCGAACCGCGAGCGGCAGGGCGAACCGCACGCCCACCAGGTGCTGCCCGACCCGTCCGGCGGCTGGCTGCTGAGCGTCGACCTCGGCGCCGACGCCGTGTGGGTGTACGAGCCCGCCGGGCCGCGGGCGCACCGGAAGGTCCGGCTGCGGGCGGGGAGCGGTCCGCGCCATCTGGCGTTCCACCCGCGCGGCGACTGCGCGTACGTGGTCAACGAGCTGGACCCGACGGTCACGGTGTGCCGTTGGGACGCGGCGTCCGGCACCCTCGCACCGCTCGGCGAGACCCGCGTCGTCCCGCCCGGTACGGACACCGCCACCTTCCCCTCCGAGGCGGCGGTCTCCCCGGACGGCCGCTTCGTCTGGGTCGCAAGCCGCGGCCACGACAGCGTCGCGACGCTCGCCCTCGACACCCCGGGCGACCGGATGGAGCTGGTCACCACCACACCCTGCGGCGGCCACTGGCCGCGTGACCTGGCCCTCGACCCCTCGGGCAGCCGTCTCTACGTCGCGAACGAACGCTCGGGCGAGGTCACCTGGTTCACCCTCGACCCCACCACGGGGGTGCCGAGTCGGGACGGTTCGCTCGAGGTGCCGGCGGCGTCCTGCGTGATCTTCGGCTGACCGCCATGGGCGCCTGGAGGGGGGACCGCAGGGCGCGGGCCGCGCGCGGGACGGTATGCCCCGCGCGGCGCGGGCCCTTCGGCTGTTTTCGGCTGGAGGGACGATTCAGCGCAGTCCCGAGGACGCCGGAAGCGTGATGCCCAGCGCCGCCGCGTACTTCGCCAGGACCAGCTTGCCCACGGCCGGGTACGCGCCCAGCGCCTCGGCCGCGGCGCAGCCCGCCTCCTCGGCGGCCGCCTTGGTCAGCTCGGAGGACACCTCCGGGCCGATGAGGTACGGCGCGAGCGCGAGCCGGGCCGAACCGGCGGAGCGCAGCTGCTCGGCGACGCGGACCACGGCCCCGTCCTCGTCCAGCGCGGCGGCCATCACCGGCACTGCGAGGCGCGCGGAGAGCAGCATGCCGGTGATCCCACCGGCGTCGGCCGCCTCGCCGCCGCCCACGGTGGCCAGGATGATGCCGTCCGCGGCGGTCGCCACGGTGAAGAGGCGGGCCCGGTCGGCACGGGCGAGGCCCGCTTCCGACAGCCGGACGTGCAGACCCTCCGCGAGCAGCGGGTGCGGGCCGAGGACGTCGGTGAGGTCGGCGGCGGAGCCGCTGTGCACGACGGCCTGGCGTATCCGGCGCAGCAGCGCGTTGTCGGGGCCCGCGAGCAGCGGGACCACCACGGCCGACGGGCCGTCGGTCGGGACGGGCGGCGGCGGAGGCATCTCCGGGATCTCCTCGCCCGCGGCCTCGGCCGCGGCGATCGCCTCCGCGGTGGCGGCGGCGGTGGCCTTGGCGGCCTCCCGCGCCTGGCGCAGCCGCTCGGTGCGGTCCTGGGCGGCCCGCGCGAGCACGGCCTCCAGCTGCGGGAACTCCTCGTTCTCGCCTTCCACGTCCACATAGCCGACCTGGGCGTCGAGGCCGGGCAGCTCGGAGCGGGCGATGCTCACGATCTCCTCGGCCAGACCCCGGGTGGCGGGTTCAGGGGTCCCCGGAACGGCCAGCACCAGCGGCGGTGCGCCCACGGGTGCGGCCGCGGGCTCCGGGCGGCGGTGCCGTCCGGACTGGCGGGGACGCGGCATTCGTACTGGCAGGCCGGACGCGGGCCCTGTGGGGGAGCTCATGGCGCCGCATGTTAGTCGCTCTATAGGGTTGGCTGTTCGGGAGGGGGGCGACTGGGCGTTTTCTGTCCCCTTTTGCCGAGCCTTGCTGTTCGTTGCTGTGCGGTGGGCGAACAGAGCTGCTCGTACAGCCGATAGGGTGTTCGTCATCCGGAGCCGCCGTTCCGGCTATCGGTCGTGGCCGTCGTCACCTCATGTGGTGACGACGCTCAGCAGCCCGGCGTCCAGCGGCAGCCGCAGCTCCCCGGCGGCGAGCGCCGCCGCGATGCGCAGGGCGCCGTCCAGCGGGTCCCCGGCCGCCTCGGTGACCCGGACCCCCGGCAGTCGTGCGGCCAACTCGGCACGCAGGGGCGTCAGCAGGGGTGCGCCCATGCGGAAGAGGCCGCCGGTCAGCGCGACCTCACCGGACTCCAGCCGGGGGCAGACCGCCTCCGCGGCCTGGGCGATGTGGCGGGCGGCGTCCCGCAGGACCGTCTCCGCGACCGGATCGCCCGCGGCGGCGCACCGGCCGACCTCGGGTGCGAAGGAGGCCAGTACGGCGGGCCGGTCGGGCCGCGGATAGAGCGTGCCCGGCAGTTCGGCGGCCGGGCCGAAGACCGCTTCCAGCCGGGCCAGCAGCGGCCGCGAGCCGCCCTCGCGCCCGTCGTACGCGCGCATCGCGGCCTCCAGACCGGCCCGCCCGATCCACGCCCCGCCGCCGCAGTCGCCCAGCAGATGCCCCCAGCCGTCGGCCCGCCGCCACCCGGGCGCATGGCCCCCGGATGTACGGTCGTCCGGCGTCCGTTCCCCGGCCGTACGGTCTCCGGGCGTGCCGTCGCCGGGGCGGTCCGGGCCGCCCGGGCGGTCACGCGCCGCGCCCCCGGGCGGGGCCACCGGCACCGGCAGCGGCACCGCGCCCAGCGCGATCAGGCCGGTGCCCGCGGCAACCACCGCGCCGGGCCGCTGGCCGAGCGCCCCGGCATAGCCGGTCACCGCGTCCGCGGCGAGCGCGAGGCGGCGTACCCCGAACTCCTCCGCGAGCGCGCCCGGCAGCGTCGCCCGCAGATCGTCGCCGAGGGAGGCCATCCCCGCGGCGCCCACGCAGACGGCCGCCGGGCGCCGCGCCCCGGCCCGGCGCAGCAGCTCATGGGCGGCGGGCAGCACCCGTTCCAGCAGCCCGGCCGCGTCGATGCCCCGGTCGCCGATCCCGGCGGGGGTGGCCGAGGCCCAGGTCAGCGGCGTCTCTGCGGCGCCGCCGAGCTGGGGTTCGGCGCGCGCCACGGCCACCCGTACGCCCGATCCGCCCGAGTCGATCCCGAGCACATGTGTCGCATCGTCCACCGGCTCAGCCGAACCCGCGTGAGTCCTGCTTGAGCGCGGTGTCCACGGTCAGAGCGGTGGCCACCACGAGGCTCAGCAGCGGGTCGGGAAGCTGACGGTGGATCTGGAGGACGTAGTTGTCCGCCGTCGTGAACATGGTCTTCGCCAGACCTTCCCAGGTCTTGGTGATCCGGGCGATCTCGGTGTCGGTGTGGTCGACGATGGCGAAGTTCCAGGCGCGCCAGTTCTCCGCCTTGATGGCGCCGATCTGCTGGCCGTTGACCTGTATCCCGAAGTTGATCTTGCCGATGGCGTTCTGCTGGACGATCTCGCCGACCGGCTGGCCGTCCGGGCGCTCCACCAGCACCTTGGACTTGATGAACTTGGCGGGCCGGGTGAGCACCAGATGCGGCTGCCCGGCCGCGTCCCGGATCTCCAGCTTGTGCGTCATGAACTGGTCGAGGCTCGACACGAACCGCGCGACCTTCTTGAGCGTGCTCTGACCGACCTGGACCACCGACCCGACGGACCGGCCGTGCTGGTCGAAGACGCCGTACTCATTGGTCAGCTCGATCAGCTTGGCCTTCTGGTTCACCACCAGCACCGGCTCGGTGAACAGCGTGCCGCCGCCGCCCGCGCCCGGGGCGACGTGCGCCTGCTGCTGCACCTGGTGCTGGACCTTGGCCGGGTTGGGGTGCGGCTGGGCGGCCTGATGCGGCGGGAGGTGACCCTGCTGCTGCCCGGGGTGGCCGGGCTGCTGCCCCGGGTGTCCCTGCTGCTGTCCGGGATGTGCGGGCTGCTGCCCCGGGTGGGTGTGCTCGGTCCACTGGGCGCCGTCCCACCAGCGCAGCTGGTTGGGGGTGCCCTGCGGGTCGGCGTACCAGCCCGCAGGGGTGTTCGGATGAGTCGTCATGGCGGGCAGACTACCCCTCGCCCACCTGGAAAGAAGCGCTCAGGGAAGGCGCCAGTCGACGGGTTGCGCTCCCTGCTGTACGAGCAGGTCGTTGGCCCGGCTGAATGGGCGCGAACCGAAGAATCCCCGGTCGGCCGACATGGGGGAGGGGTGCGCGGACTCGACCGAGGGAAGCGGCCCGAGCAGCGGACGGACGTTGCGCGCGTCGCGGCCCCACAGGATGGACACCAGCGGACGGCCGCGCGCGGCGAGCGCCCGGATGGCCTGCTCGGTGACCTCCTCCCAGCCCTTGCCGCGGTGGGCCGCGGGGCGGCGCGGCGCCGTGGTGAGCGCCTTGTTGAGCAGCAGCACGCCCTGCCCGGTCCAGGGCGTGAGATCGCCGTTGGACGGGCGGGGCAGACCGAGGTCGGTGTGCAGCTCGCGGTAGATGTTCTCCAGGCTGCCTGGCAGCGGCCGCACCTCCGGCGCCACCGAGAAGCTCAGGCCCACCGCATGACCGGGCGTCGGATACGGATCCTGACCCACGATGAGGACCTTCACCTCGTCGAAGGGCTGCTGGAAGGCGCGCAGCACATTCGGTCCGGCGGGCAGATAGGTACGGCCCGCCGCGATCTCGGCCCGCAGGAAGTCGCCCATCGCCGCGATGCGCTCCTCCACGGGCTCAAGTGCCTTGGCCCAGCCCGGTTCCACAATCTCGTTCAACGGTCGTGCAGCCACACCGCGTCACTCTAGTGGCTCAGCGCGTGGCCGCGTGCCGCCTCACCCGGTCACGGCCTCATCCGATCACCGCCGCTCGTACGCAGAGCACATCGGGAAGGTACCGGGCGATCTGCTGCCAGCTCTCGCCCTCGTCCGCGCTCGCGTACACCTCCCCGTTGCGATTGCCGAAGTACACCCCGACCGGGTCCGCGTCATCCGTACGCAGCGCGTCCCGCAGCACCACCCCGTAGTGCGGCTCGCCCGGCAGCCCGGTGGACCGCTCCTCCCAGGACGCGCCCGCGTCCTCGGTGCGGAAGACCCGGCAGCGGTACTCCGGCGGATAGCGGTCCGAGCCGTCAGACACCGGGAAGAGGTAGGCGACTCCGCCGCGCCGCGGATGGGCGGCGATCGCGAACCCGAAGTCGGCGGGCAGCCCCTTGCCGATCTCCTGCCAGTGCGCCCCGCGGTCGTCGCTGCGGTACACCCCGCCGTGGTTCTGGAGATACAGCCGGTCAGGGTCGGTCGCGTCCTGTGCGATCTTGTGCACGCACTGCCCGAACTCGGGGTACTGATCGGGCAGGAACTCCGCCCTGAGCCCGCTGTTCGACGGCGCCCAGCTCGCCCCGCCGTCCACCGACCGGTACACCCCGCCGGACGAGACGGCCACCGTCACCGCGTCGGCGTCCCGCGGATCGGTGACCACCGTGTGCACCGCCTGGCCGCCGAACCCCGCGCCCCACTCGGGCCGCTGCGGGTGGTCCCACAGGCTCCGGACGAACTCGAAGGTCTCGCCGCCGTCCTCGGAGCGGAACAGCGCGCCCGGCTGGGTGCCCGCGTAGACCACGTCGGGCGCGGCGGGCCCGGCCGGGTGCAGCTGCCACACCCGCTCCAGCGACGTGTCGGTCCCCTCCGGGAACCGCACCGCCGGGCGGGCGGGTTCGTGCCAGCTCTCCCCGAGGTCGTCGGAGCGGAAGACCGACGGGCCCCAGTGGGAGCTGTCCGCTCCGGCCAGCAGCCGCGGCGTGCCGGAGCGTCGGGTGTCGATGCCGACGGAGTACACCGCCTGCATGGGGAAGTGCGGCCCGGTGAAATCCCAGCCCGGGCCTGGGCGGCGGCGGCCGAGGAAGAGACCCTTGCGGGTGCCGACGGCGAGCAGAACATCGTCCATGACGGACTCACTCCTTGGGACGTAGGGAGAGGGGAGGGGGAGAGGGGGAGCGGGAGGGGAGAGGGTGAGAAGACTGACGCAGGATGTGTCCGACATCACAGAGTCTGCACCCCACCACTGACAACGGCCCGTGGAAGCGGCTTCCCGCAGGTGGGAGCGGGTGCGTCAGGTCGTCGGCCGGTTCACTGCCGTGGCGGGCTCGCCGTCGACGGCGGCGGCCCAGCGGCCCGCGCCCGCGCCCGCGTTGTCGTCCTGCCGTCGTTGTACGGCGGCTGCCAAACTACGAGGAGCTTCGTACGATGGTGGGTCCCGGAACGACGCGACGAGGAGCAGCAGTCGTGCAGACGCAGACCACGCCGCAGGCGCAGGGGACGGGCCGTTCGCTGGAGCATCCGCGGCGCGAGGACATCCGGCTGGAGGACGTGCTGCACGCGCTGTCCGACCCCATGCGGCTGCGGGTCGTGCGGACCCTGGCCGAGGAGGGCTGCGACCTGTCCTGTTCGGTGTTCGACCTGCCCGTCAGCAAGTCGACCACCACCCACCACTTCCGGGTGCTGCGCGAATGCGGCCTGATCCACCAGATCTACCGGGGCACCGCCAAGATGAACGCTTTGCGCCGGGAGGACCTGGACGCGCTGTTCCCCGGACTGCTCGACAGCGTCCTGACCGCCGTCGTCCGCCAGGACGACCGGGCGGGCGACCACCGCTGAGTTCAGTCCTCCCCGCGGGCCGCGCCCAGCAGGCCCGTCCAGTCCGGGATCTTCACCCTCGTACGGCCCAGCGCCTCCCCGAGCGTCGCCTCCGCCGCCTCGATCCGCAGCCACCCCGTCCACTCGACCGGCTCCACCCCCGCCGTGCGCAGCGCGGCGAGCGGGTCCTCGGCCACCGGCCGCGCCGCCAGGACGTCCGCGTCGGCGAGCAGCGAGGCGACCGTCTCCTTGGCGCACGGACGGTTGGTGCCGATCACCCCGGTCGGGCCGCGCTTGATCCACCCCGCCACGTACTCACCGGGCGCGGGCGCCCCGCCGCGCAGCACCCGCCCCGCCGCGTTCGGCACGGTGCCCCGCTGCTCGTCGAACGGCAGCCCGGGCAGCGGTACACCCCGGTAGCCCACCGACCGCAGCACCAGCTGCGCCTCGATGTCCTCGAAGACGCCCGTGCCCGCCACCCCGCCCCGCCCGTCCGGCGCGGTCCGCTCGAACCGTACGGCGCGCACCGCGCCCTCGCCGAGCAGTGCCGCGGGCCGCAGGAAGAAGCGCAGATGGATGCGGCGCGGACGGCCCATGGGCTCGCGCCGCGCCCAGTCGCGCAGCACTTCGACGTTGCGCCGGTTGGCCGCGGGCAGCTCCGAGGGGTCGCCGTACGCCGGGTCCAGCGCCAGCTCCTCGGCGCGTACGAGCACATCGGCACCGGTCAGCGAGCCCAGCTCGCGCAGCTCCTTGGTGGTGAACTTCGCCTGCGACGGACCGCGCCGCCCGACCACGTGCACATCGGCGACCCGGCTGTCGGCCAGCGCGCCGAGGGCGAGATGGGGCACGTCGGTGGGCCGCAGCTCCTCCGCCCCGCGGGCCAGGATGCGGGCCACGTCCACCGCGACGTTGCCGACCCCGACGACGACGGCGGAGCGCGCGCCGAGCGCGAAGGCGTCGCCGGGGGCGTCCGGATGGGCGCTGTACCAGGAGACGAACTCGGTGGCGGAGTAGCTGCCGGGCAGCTCCTCGCCCGGCACCCCGAGCCGCCGGTCGGTCGCCGCGCCCACGCAGTAGACCACCGCGTGGTAGAGCCCGAGCAGCCGCTCGGGCACCAGCGGCGGCGGACCCACGTGCACATTGCCCAGGAAGCTGACCCGCGGGTGCTCCAGGACCGCGCGCAGGGTGTTCTGGAGCGACTTGATCTTCTCGTGGTCGGGCGCGACGCCGTAGCGCACCAGCCCGTACGGGCAGGGCAGCCGGTCCAGCACATGCACCGACACCTCGGGTACGGCCTGCTGCTGGACGAGAGCCTGGGCGGCGTAAACGCCGCTCGGCCCGGATCCCACGACGGCGACGCGAAGCACGGAGGAACTCCTTCCGCAGGCTGTCTCCAGCATCGCACCCGGCGGGCGGCGGTGTGCGGCGCTACGCGCCGGACGACGAGGACGAGTGACGGAAGGTGCTCCTGGTGCACGCGAGGCGCCGACGCAAGCCGCTTACGAGGCCCGCTCAGGCGAGCCGCCCGGGCAGGTCGCCCGGGCGAGCCGCCCGGGACGCATGGACGAGCCGCTCACGCCGGCTGCCTGGGCGGGCCGCTCACGTCACCCGCTGCATCCGGCGGATCTCGCTGCTCTGCTGAGCGATCACATCGTTGGCCATCTCCTCCACCCGGACGTTGTTGCCCCGGCCCAGCACATCCGTCGCCATGGAGACCGCGCCCCGGTGGTGGGCGATCATCAGCTTGAGGAACAGCGCGTCGAAGTCGGCCCCCTCGGCGGCGCGCAGCGCGTCCAGCTGCTTCGGCGTGGCCATGCCGGGCATGTCCGCCGTCCCGCCGTGGTGGTGCTGGTCGGCCGCGCCGCCGCCGGACCTCCGCTGCCAGCCCCGCATCGCGTCGATCTCCGGCCGCTGCGCCGCCGCGATGCGCTCGGCGATCCGTCTGACCTTGGCCGATCGCGCGCGGTCGGGGGCGAGGTCGGTCATGACCAGGGCCTGCTGATGATGCTCGATCATCATGGCGACGTAACGGCGGTCGGCGGCGTTGGGGGAGTCGTCGTCGCCCGCCTTCGCCGCCTCCTCCGCCGACAGCGTCTCCGCCGCCTCGCCCGGCCGCCCCGGGGCGATCACCGCGGGCTTCCCGTCCTTCCCCTTCCCGGTGTCCTGCCGGTCGCCGTCCGACTCACAGCCGGTGAGGGCGAACATCACGGCGGCGGCCGTCACCGCGAACGCGAGGGATGCGGCGTGAAGCCTCGTACGCCGGTGCAACACCGTTGCCTCCAGGGGAAGTCGGGATTTTCCGTTACGACCATGTTGCCGTCTGTTGTGGTGTACATGAGAGGCGCGATACTGCCCACGTCGTCCAATGAACCGTTCAACTCCGAACGGGCATCAGGGACGTAAGGGAGGACGCAGTGAAGCCGTGGGAAAGACCCCCGCAGCGGCGCAGATACCTCGGTGCGGCCGTGGCCGCGCTTGGCCTGGTGGTCTCGTTGCTGGCGGCGAGCCCCGCGGTCGCGACACCGGACCCCGGTGACGCGCCGCACAACGAGCGGATGACGAAGGATCAGGCATCCGGCACCAGGGCCGCCATCGAGAGCGGCGAGATCCCCCGGGTGGACGCGATCGTTCACAGCGACAACGTCAGTCACCTCACCAACATCCCCAAGCAGGACCTCAAGGGAACCAATTCGGACCTCGCTTTCCAGGGCAAGTACGCCTTCGCGGGCAACTACGACGGCTTCGTCATCTACGACATCAGCCGCCCGAAGCACCCGGAGATCGTCAGCCAGGTGCTCTGCCCCGGTGCGCAGAACGACGTATCGGTCTCCGGGAACCTGCTCTTCCTGTCCACCGACTCCTCGCGCAGCGACAACTCCTGCAACAGCACCACGCAGCCCGCCACCGAGAAGTCCTCCTGGGAGGGCATGAAGGTCTTCGACATCAGCGACAAGCGCAACCCGCGCTACGTCGCCGCCGTCGAGACCTCATGCGGTTCGCACACCCACACCCTGGCGCCCGACCGCAAGAACGTGTACGTCTACGTCTCCTCGTACTACCCGAGCAAGACGTTCCCGGACTGCCAGCCCCCGCACGACGGCATCTCCGTCATCAAGGTGCCCCGCAAGGCGCCCGAGAAGGCCGCGGTCGTCGACTTCCCCGTGCTCTTCCCGGACGGCGGCAACCCCGGCGGCTCCACCAACCCGGGCGTCAGCGAGACCACCGGCTGCCATGACCTCACCACGTTCCCCGAGCTGAAGCTGGCGGCGGGCGCGTGCATGGGCGACGGCATCCTCCTCGACATCGCCGACCCCGCCAAGCCACGGGTCATCGACCGGGTCGAGGACAACGTCAACTTCGCCTTCTGGCACTCGGCGACCTTCAACGAGCGCGGGAACAAGGTCGTGTTCACCGATGAGCTGGGCGGCGGCGGGGCCGCGACCTGCAACGAGGCGACCGGCCCGACGCGCGGCGCCGACGGCATCTACGACATCGTCGGCAAGGGCGACAAGCGAAAGTTGAAGTTCCGTAGCTACTACAAGATCCCGCGCCACCAGGCCGCCACCGAGAACTGCGTCGCCCACAACGGCTCGCTGATCCCCGCCAAGGGCCGCGACATCATGGTCCAGGCGTGGTATCAGGGCGGCGTGTCCATCTGGGACTTCACCGACTCCGACCGCCCCAAGGAGATCGGCTACTTCGAACGCGGTCCGATCTCGGCCGACACGCTGGTCTCCGGCGGCGCCTGGTCCGCGTACTACTACAACGGCCACATCTACTCGAACGACATGACCAAGGGCTTCGACGTCCTGAAGATCGACGACCGGCGCACGGACAGCGCCCGGTCGGTGCGGCTGCGCGAGCTGAACGTCCAGACGCAGCCGGACTACCGCTGACGGCTCGCCCGAGCGCTCAGCCTGTCCGACCCTTCTCCGGTTGATCGTTCGCCGGGGCCCCGCCGGGCGGCTCCCCGCCCGGCGGGACACCCAGCTCCCAGTCCAGCCCATAGCGCTGGAACAGCTCCGTCCGCAGCCGCTCCGGCTCCATCGGCGCCCCCGGCAGCAGCACCGCGACCACCGCGCCCATCAGCAGCGCGCGCAGCAGCCGGTAGTCGGCCTCCGGGTCCCGGGAGCCGTAGCGGGTCACCGTGTCGTGCAGCAGGGCGGCCAGCCGCTGCTGCTCCGGGCACTGGATGAACCCCTCCGCGGTGAGGATCCCCGCCATGTGCGTCCGCATCAGCCGCGGTTGGTCCCGGGCGAGCCCCAGGATCGCGTCGATCGCGCGCGCCAGCAGTTCGCGGCCCGCGCCCTCGCCCTCCGGGCGCGGCTCGCGCTCCAGGGCCTTGGCCAGTTCCTCGTGCATCAGCCGGTGCACGGCGGTCTGGAGCAGCTGGCGCTTGCCCGGGAAGTAGTACGAGACCAGCCCGCGGGCGGCCCCCGCCCGGTCGGCGATGTCGGCGAGCGTCGTCGCCTCGTAGCCGCGCTCACCGACCAGTTCCACCGTCGCTTGCAGCAGACGGGCCTGGGACCGGCGGCGCAACTCCTCATTGACCGACGGGCTGCGGGGGGACAAGCTATAACTCCTGCGTTGGTTGGCTGCGAGCCAATATACTCAGGGCGCAGGATGCTGTCCGACGATCTCCCGAGGATGGCTTGTAACCTCCGCCGGTTCGGGCGACGCGGGGGATCGTCCGAACCGGCGGATTCCTTCCCCTGCGGACGTCAGCTCGCCGACACGACGGTGAAGTTGAACCGGCTGATCTCGTCGGTCCTCGCCGTAGGCACGTCGCCCCCGCACAGGGGTGCGCTCCGCGGGGAGCGGAGGTCCACGCTGGCAGGATGCTGCCATGACGACGCATCAACCCAGTGGTGACGAAGTGAACGCGTTCTGCTGGATGGACCTCAAGACCCGTGATCTGCCCGGCACCGCCGCCTTCTTCTCGAAGACACTGGGCTGGCACTTCGCGGTGGACGAGGAGGACTGGCGCCGGGCCACCGTGATAGCCGTCGACGGTCACCGGATCGGCGGCGTGAGCGACCTCGCGCAACCGGTGTACCCACCGGAAACCCCCGCGCACATCGCGTACTACCTCGCGGTCGACGACGTCGACCGCCGCACCGAAGCGGCGACGGCCCACGGCGCCCGCCTCGTCGTCCCTCCCTTCGACGCGGGCGATCAGGGCCGCATGGCGACCTTGATCGACCCGGTGGGCGCCGCCTTCTCCCTGTGGCAGCCGTATCGGTTCAGCGGGTGGGGGTTCCCGCCCCGCACCGCGGGCGCCCCCCACCGCATGGTCCTGGCGTGCGAGGAGCCGGACCGGGCCCGGCGCTTCTACCGCGAGACGACGGGCGCCCGCCTTGCCCGCGCCGATTTCGTCGCCGCATCCGGCCCCCTCGCCGCCGTCCCGCGGTGGGAACTCGTCGTCGCCGTCGAGGATCTGGACGGTGTCCTCGCCCGCGCCCGCGACGACGGCCCGGGCGCCGTCACCTGGCGGGACGAGGCCGGGCGCCGCGACGCGAGGGTGAGCGGCCCGGAGGGGCTGAGCGTCCGGGTCCGCCGCCTGGACCCGTGAAAGCCGGGCGGCGCGCCGGTCACCAGCTGGTGCGCCCCGTCCCGTCGGACGCGATGACCTGGTGGGCGAGCGCCACCAGGTGGGGGATGGCCGGGTGTCCCAGCCCCTCGCGCCAGGCCAGGACGACGGGAATGGCCGGTGCGTCCGTGAGCGGGCGGAAGACCAGCGAGGGGTGGGTGTGATGGCTCGGGGTGGCCGAGGTGGAGATCCCCACGGCGCGGCCCGCCGCGATGGCGATGAGCCACTCGTCGGTGTTGGTCACCTCGATGGCCGCGACGGGCCGGGCCGTCGGCGGCCACAGGTCCATCGTCGTGGTGCCGGAGACGGTGTTGAGGGCGATCGGATGGGCGGCGAGGTCCGCCAGGGTGACCCGGGGGAGGGCCGCCAGCGGGCTGTCCGCGGGCATGACCACCACCCGCTCCTCGGACATCAGCAGCTCCGTGCGGAGCCCCTCCGCGGTGACCTCGCCGCGCAGCAGGGCCGCGTCGACCTTGCCCTGGGTGAGGCCCGCCGTGCGGTCGTCGATGCGGAGCAGCTCCAGCGGGGTGCCGGGGTGGGTCTCGTCCCAGCGGCGCAGCAGCGGGATGGTGTGGTCTCCGAGCGCGGCCCACGGGTGGCCCAGCCGCAGCGGCCAGCTCTTCAGGCCCCGGGGATCGAGCGCGGTCTCGACGGCGGACAGGGCGGCCAGGGCCTTGTCACGGAATGTACGGCCCTCCGCGGTCAGCCGGAGGTGATGGGTCGAGCGGTCGACGAGGCGGGTGCCGAAGTGTTCCTCGATCTGGCGCAGTGTGCGCGAGAGCGCGGGCTGGCTCAGATGGAGACGGGCGGCGGCACGCGTGACGTTGCCCTCCTCGGCGATGGCGAGGAAGGCGCGCAGGTGCCGCAGCTCAACGGTCATACGCGAGAAGCATAACCGCAGGGAATCGCGCATTTCACACGGCGTGGTCCGGATTCCTAGCGTGAGGGCATGACATCACCGGCGCGCAGCGCTTCCGCGACGACGACCGCCCCCGTCCTCCTCCGCCACACCTCCGGCCGCGGCACGCTCGGCGGCGTCGGCCTGGTCCTCATCGGCACCGTGTCCGTGCAGTTCGGGTCGGCGTGCGCCGCGCTGCTGTTCCCTCGCGCCGGGGCGCTCGGCACGGTCGCGCTGCGGATCACGATCGCGGCGTTGCTGCTGCTGGTCATCACCCGGCCCCGGCTGCGCGGATACGGGCGCACCGACTGGGCGGTGGCCTGCGGGTTCGGCGTGGCCCTGGGCGGCATGAACATCCTCTTCTACCAGGCGGTCGACCGCGTCCCGCTGGGCGCTGCGGTCACCATCGAGGTGCTCGGCCCGCTGCTGCTGTCGGTCGTCGCCTCGCGCCGCGCCACCAGCCTGCTGTGGGCCGGTCTCGCCCTGGCCGGGGTGTACCTGCTGGGGCACGGCGGCTTCGGGCAGCTCGACGCCGCGGGCGTGGCCTTCGCGGTCGGCGCCGGGGTGATGTGGGCGGCGTACATCGTCCTCAACGCCCGCGCCGGCGCCCGCTTCCCGCGTCTGGACGGCCTGACAATCGCGATGTCCGTCGCCGCGCTGATCAGCCTGCCGCTGGGCGTCGGGGCATCGGGCGGGGCCCTGCTGGACCCGGTGGCGGTCGGCCTGGGCCTGGCGATCGCGGTGATGAGCTCGGGCGTGCCCTACGCCCTGGAACTGCTCGCCCTGCGACGGCTGCCCGCGGCGACGTTCGCGGTCCTGACGAGCCTGGCCCCGGCCGTCGCCGCGGCGGCGGGCTATCTGGTGCTGGACCAGGGGCTGTCGCTGCCGCAGTGCGCCGCGATCGCGATGGTGGTCGCGGCGAGCGCGGGGGCGGTGCGTACGGGCAACCGCTGAGGCGGCGAAGGAGGCGGTACGGGAGACCGCACAACGAAAGGCAAGGAGGTCATCCGTTCTCCTTGCCACTCTCAACGTATAGCGCACCGGGGGCCTTGCGGCAAGGCCCCCGTCGTGCCGCAGAATAACCCGCCCAGGGCCGGAACCGGGGGAAATGGGTGGGCTTTTCATGATTGATGTGATCGTGGTCGGCGGCGGACCGACCGGGCTGATGCTGGCCGCCGAGTTGCGGTTGCACGACGTGCACGTGGTCGTGCTGGAGAGGCTGACCGAGCCGACCCGGCAGTCCCGCGGGCGCGGTCTGCACGCGCGCAGCGTCGAGATGATGGACCAGCGCGGCCTGCTGGACCGATTCCTCGCGGTCAGCGAGACGTTCCGGGTCGGTGGCCTCTTCGGCGGCATCATGAAGCCGTGGCCGGACCGGCTGGACACGGCGCACCCGTACGGCCTGGCCGTCTCGCAGCAGCTGACCGAGCGGCTGCTGAACGAGCGTGTCCTCGAAGCCGGGGCCGAGATCCGGCGCGACTGCGAGGTGGTCGGGCTGAGCCAGTCCGCGGACGACGACGGGGTGACCGTCGAACTGGCGGACGGCACGCATCTGCGCTCGCGCTACCTCGTCGGCTGCGACGGCGGTCGCAGCCTGGTGCGCAAGCGCCTCGGCGTCGGCTTTCCCGGCGAGCCCGCGAAGGTCGAGACGCTGCTGGGGGACATGGAGGCGACCGAGGACCCGGCGACGATCGCCGCCGTCGTCGAGGAAGTCCGCAAGACCCAGCTGCGGTTCGGCGCCATCCCCGACGTGGACGGGAACGCGGGGGTGTACCGCATCGGCGTGCCCGCCGACGGCGTGGCGGAGGACCGTACGACTCCGCCGACCCTGGAGGAGTTCCGCCAGCAGCTGCGGGCCACCGCGGGCACCGACTTCGGCGTGCACTCGCCGCGCTGGCTGTCCCGGTTCGGCGACGCCACCCGGCAGGCCGAGCGCTACCGGCTCGGCCGGGTGCTGCTGGCGGGCGACGCGGCGCACATCCACCCGCCGACCGGCGGGCAGGGGCTCAACCTCGGCATCCAGGACGCGTTCAACCTCGGCTGGAAGCTGGCCGCCGCGGTGAACGGCTGGGCGCCGGACGGGCTGTTGGACACCTACCACGCCGAACGGCACCCGGTGGGCGCCGCCGTGCTGGACAACACCCGCGCGCAGATGACGCTGCTGGGGACAGATCCGGGTGCGACCGCGCTGCGCGAGCTGTTCTCGAAGCTGATGGACTTCGAGGAGGTGAACCGGTACGTCACCGGGATCATCACCGCGGTCGACGTCCGCTACGACCTCGGCGAGGGCCACGAACTGCTCGGCCGGAGGCTGCGGAACGTGGCGCTGAAGCGGGGGCACCTCTACGAGCTGATGCACGGCGGCCGCGGGCTGCTGCTCGACCAGACCGGTCGGCTCTCGGTGGCGGGCTGGGCGGACCGGGTCGACCACGTCGTCGACGTCAGCGGGGAACTGGACGCGCCCGCGGTGCTGGTGCGGCCGGACGGCCATGTGGCGTGGGTCGGCGAGGACCAGCAGGATCTGCTCGGCACCCTGCCCCAGTGGTTCGGCGCGGCCGTCGGCTGACGGCTCGGGAGGGCCGGGGTGGGGGCTTCACCGGGCTTCAGTCCCCATCCCGCTCGCTGACGCCCAGCAGGGCGAGGAAGGCGGAGGCGGCGGGGGAGGGGGCGAACCGGCTCCAGGCGAGGCGCTCCACCCGTACCGGACCGTTGCGGACCGGCACGCTCCGCAGGCCGGGCAGGTCGGCGGCGAACGCCGCGGGCAGCAGGGCGATGCCCAGGCCATGGCGGACCATCCGGGCCATGAGTTCGACGCCGGACACCTCGAAGGCGACCTCGCGCCGCAGACCGGCCGCCGTGAACGCCTCGTCCGACTGGGCGCGGGCGGCGCTGCCGTCGGCGAAGTCCACGAACACTTCCTCGGCGAGGCGGGGGAGGTCCACCTCGTCCTCCGCCGCCAGCGGATGGCCCGGGGCGATCACGGCGACGTGCCGCCCCTGGGTGAGTTCCCGGTCGCGGACGCCCTGCGGCCGGGATCCGGGCGGTACGCCGAGGAACGCAGCGTCCAGTCGGCCGTCGCGCACCTGCTCGACGAGCCGCTCGCTGGAGTCGACCCGCAGGCTGATCCGCACCCGGGGGTAGCGCAGACGGTAGTCCCGCAGCGCCGCCGGGAGGTCGACGGCGGCCACGGTGGAGATCGATCCGACGGCCAGTTTGCCCCGTATCTCGCCGGTGGCCGCCGCCACCTCCGCCCGGGCCCGCTCGGCCGCCTCCAGGGCCTGGCGGGCGGCGGGCAGGAACGCCTCTCCGGCGGTGGTCAGCCGCACCCGGCGGCTGGTCCGCTCGAACAGCCGGGCGCCCAGTTCCTTTTCCAGCCGGGCCACTTGGTGGCTGAGCGCGGACTGGACGATGTGGCAGCGCTCGGCGGCGCGGGTGAAGCTCGCGGTCTCCGCCACCGCGAGGACGTAGCGCATCTGCTGGAGGTCCACCGATCCATCGTGAAACACGATGGGTCGGATGACAAACATGTGTTGGACCGATGGATCTCCGCTCGGCGATGCTGAGGTCGACGGCGGGGCACGGCAGCCGTAGCGCCCCGTCGTACGCAACCCACCGGCGCCCCGGCGCCCCGACTCCGCGGAGACACCCATGCGCGTGATCGCCTTCGACCACCTCGTCCTGAACGTCGCCGACGTCGAGCGTTCGCTCGCCTTCTACACCGGCCCGCTGGGGCTGGAACCGGTACGGGCGGAGGAGTGGCGCGCGGGCGAGGTGTCCTTCCCATCCGTGCGGGTGAGCCCCACGACCATCATCGACCTCGTCGAGGCGCCCGACGGGACGCGCGACGGGGCCCCCGAGGGGCGGCCGGAGGGCTCCAACGTCGACCACATCTGTCTGGTGGTCGAACCGCTCGACTGGCAGCAGGTCATCGATTCCGGCGTCTTCACGGTGCTGGACGGCCCCGGCGAGCGCTACGGCGCCCGGGGCACCGCGGTCTCCCTCTATGTGCGGGACCCGGACGGCAACACCGTGGAACTGCGCTGGTACCCGCAGGACTCACGCTAGTTCGGGATGCGGTTCCGGCTGCGGCACCGGTGGCACTTTCGGGTCCCACAGCTGGGTGGTCCGTACGTATCCCTGGATCACCGAGGCCATCGCCAGAATGAGGAGCGGCCCGAACACCCATG
Source organism: Streptomyces sp. BRA346 (assembly GCF_052851135.1). Lineage (NCBI taxonomy): Bacteria > Bacillati > Actinomycetota > Actinomycetes > Kitasatosporales > Streptomycetaceae > Streptomyces > Streptomyces sp. BRA346. Next base: position 58,259 of record NZ_JAIWIH010000032.1, read on the forward strand.
GATGCCTGGCCATCTCCATCGGCAGATGGCGATACGCCACCAGGAGCGCGGCGAAGACCGTTGTGCCGTAGGCGACCAGCTGGATTCCCGACCGGTCCCAGCCGCGTGCGGACGAACGCAGCGCCGCCTCGATCGTGAGCGCGAACACCACACCGGCAATGAGGTCCACGCCGTAGTGGTAGCCGAATCCCAGGGTGGCGCCGAGCGTGGCAACGAGCCAGAACGTGCCCGCGCATCGCAGAATCCGCGGGCCCTTGCGGGAATGGATGAAGATTGCGGTGGCCCACGCCGTGTGCAGGCTGGGCATGCAGTTGCGGGGGGTGAGGTTGTCGTACAGCACCGGGTGCGGGGGGTTGATCGGCGCCGGTGTGTTCGGCCACAGGGTGGCGATCGCCCAGTGCTCGCCGCCGGTGCCGAAGGCGCCGCCGCCGTAGGCGAAGACCGGTCCGACCACGGGGAAGATCATGTAGATGGCCGGTCCGAGGAGGCCGATGACCAGAAAGGTGCGCACCAGGTGGTGGCTCGGGAAGCGGCGCTCGGTCGCCACGTTGCGCATCTGGTACAGCGTGACGATGACCGCGGCCACCGGTAGCTGGATGTAGACGTAGTCGAGGAGATGGGTCCCGATCGGACCGGTGGCCTTGAGGGCCCGGCCCACCAGCCACGAGGGGTTGCCCAGCGCGTGGTCGGCGACCGCCAGGTACGGGTCGAGCACCGCCGGGCGGGTCTTCGCCGTGATGAGCAGCCAGGTGTCACCGGTCTTGCGCCCGGCCACCAGCAGCAGGCCAAGGCCGACGCCCTTCAGCAGCAGGGCACGCTCCCGGCCCGTGCGGGCGGTGAGGGCGATGACCGCGCAGCCCAGCATCACCCACAGCGCGCCGTTGCCGAAGGGATGACCCTCGGTCACCTTCGCGCCGACCGCCCACCGCACCAGGAAGAAGACGACGTCGATGCCGATCGCGGCACCGGTCGCGATGAACCGTTCCCGCCAGGTGAGCACCACCATCATCAATGCCATACCGGCGTACAGGAGAAATCCCGATTTGGGCGCGATTATCACCTCTTGCACCTGGCTGGTGAGCGGCCCCGGCAGGCCGTAGCGACGTGCGGTGATCTCCAGCCCGATGAGGAATCCGAGGGTCGCCACACCCGCCGTGACCCACAGGATCGCCCGTGGCCCGCGCCACGCGGCGAACGCGTTTTTGTTGTTTATTCGCGAAAACACCCGCGATGCTTTAGGTATCAATTATTCGGCCGATGTGTTCGATGTTGGTTTCCTCTTCGCGCCAGTGGCATGGTTTGGCGGGCGATGAGGGCGCTCTTCATGAGTTCGATCATGTTATCGGAGCGAAGCGGGTGTGTATTCGCTCTATCGTTCGGCGTTGTGAAATCCGCTGCCGATCGCATCATCGACGATCACCTTGTGGTCATCACTGACGCTCCACCTTCGCAGGCGGTTCCGATCTCGGCGGATCTCGGCGGAAGAAATAATGTGCCAAGCGGCCGCTTGCGGTTCAGGCTTCCGTCGGGCTGAGCGCCCGCACCCCCTAACGCCGCGCCGCGGGGCCCGTCTCGATGGCGTTGCGCCGGAAGGCCAGGACCTCGTCGCCTTTCGCGCCGCGTGTGCCGCGGGCCGTCCGCCGGGTGAAGGTGACGGAGACGGTGGAGACGGTCCATCGGGTTCCCCACGTCGCGACGGTGGCGATGCGGCCGGTGACCCGGGGATCGTCGGCGATCTCGGACGGCAGCCGCGTGGTCGGGGTGGGGCAGGCCGCCGCCACCTGCTCCGCCGTGATGAGCCCGGCGTCCCGCAGGTCCGCGCCGTCGAGCCAGGTATCGGTGAGGACGGCGGCGTACAGGGTGGCGCCGGTCAGATCCGCGTCGAGGCAGGCGCGGGTGAGGTCCGCTTCCACGAGGCGGGCTTCGCCGAAGTTCGCACGCTGGATCTGGGCGTCGGTGAGGTTCGCGGCGTCGAGGTGGGCCCCGGTGAGGTCGGTGCGGTCCATCTGGGCACGGGTGAGGTCGGCCTCGTCGAGCCGGGCACCGGTGAGTTTCGCGCGGTTGAGCCAGGTGCCGCTGAGGGAGGCCCGCTCGAGTGTGGCGTACGAGAGGTCCGCGCGGTCGAGCTGCGCGTAGGTGAGGTCGGCGCCCTCCAGCTCGGCGCGGGTGAGATCGGCGCCCTGGAGACAGGTGGCGGTCAGTTTCGCTCCGGCCAGGCGGGCGCCGGTCAGGTCCGTATCGACGAGCCGCGCGCCCGCGAGGTCCGCGCCGTCCAACTCCACGTACGACAGATCGAGTTCGCTCAGGTCGATCGTGTGGTGGGGGAGGGCGCGGTGGCGGGACGCCGGACACCGCCGTCTGCGCCCCCTGTCGGCCGACGCGGCGGTTGCTCGCGGACATCGCCGGGACGATGCCGGGCACGGCGCATGTGGAGATCGACGCGGAGGAGCGGCTGGAGCTGGTCAGGCGGCTGGGCATCCTCCGGACGCCGACCGTGCTGGTCCTCGACCCGGCTGGTCGGGTCGTGAGCCGGGCGTCCGGGCAGCCCCGGCGCGCGGACGTGCTGACAGCCCTCGACCGGGCGTCCTGGGCCTCCGGTTCCTCCTCGTGATCGGGCGTGATCGGGCGTGATCGAGCTGGGTCAGCAGGCGGCCCCGTCCGCCGGTGCGAGCGGTACGTCGAGACGGGCCGCGAGGTCGTCGTAGGTGATGCCGAACGTCTCCAGCACGGTGGCGCCTTCGGGGCCGAGACGGAAGGTCGCGAGGTCGGTGTAGACGCGGTCGACGCATCCCAGCCCGGTCAGCGGGTAACCGCACTCCCGCACCAGTTTGGGCGAGCCGTCCTTCGCGAAGAGCGACATCATCACGAACACTTTCTTGGCGCCGATCGCGAGATCCATCGCGCCCCCGACGGCGGGGATCGCGTCGGGCGCGCCGGTGTGCCAGTTGGCCAGGTCGCCGGCGGCCGAGACCTGGAACGCGCCGAGCACGCAGACGTCGAGGTGGCCGCCGCGCATCATCGCGAAGGAGTCGGCGTGATGGAAGTAGGCCGCGCCCGGCAGCTCGGTGACCGGGATCTTCCCCGCGTTGGTGAGGTCGGGGTCCACCTCGCCCGGCTTGGCCGCGGGGCCCATGTTGAGCAGGCCGTTCTCGGTGTGCAGCACCACCCCCGATCCGTCGGGGAGGTGGTCGGCGACCCGCGTCGGCTGGCCGATGCCCAGGTTGACGTAGGAGCCGTGCGGGATGTCGCGCGCCACGATGGCGGCCATCTCGTCCTTGCCCAGCGGCCCCCGGTCGGGGTTCTCCACAGTCGAGTTGGTCGGGTTCATGCGGCCGCCTCCGTCCGCACGATGCGGTCGACGTAGATGCTCGGGGTCACGACGGTCTCCGGGTCGAGGGCGCCGGTCTCCACGATGTCGCGGACCTGTGCCACGACCGTGGTCGCGGCGGTGGCCATGACCGGTCCGAAGTTGCGGGCGGTCTTGCGGTAGACGAGGTTGCCCATCCGGTCCGCCGTGTGGGCGCCGATCAGGGCGACGTCGCCCTTGATGGGGTACTCGAGCACATAGGTGCGGCCGTCGATCTCGCGGGTCTCCTTGCCCTCGGCGAGGGGCGTACCGACGCCCGTGGGGCAGAAGAACGCGCCGATACCGGCACCGGCCGCGCGCATCCGTTCGGCCAGGGTGCCCTGTGGCACCACTTCGAGCTCGATCCGTCCCTCGCGGTAGAGCCGGTCGAAGACCCAGGAGTCGGACTGGCGGGGGAAGGAGCACACGATCCTGCGCACCCGTCCCTTGTCCAGCAGGGCGGCCAGCCCGGTGTCGCCGTTGCCCGCGTTGTTCGACACCACCGTCAGATCGCCCGCGCCCTGCCGGATGAGCGCGTCGATCAGCTCGACCGGCATGCCCGCCATGCCGAACCCTCCGACCAGCACCGTCGAGCCGTCGCTGATCCCGGCCACGGCCTCATCGGCATCCGTACACACCTGAACGGTCATCGTGTCTGCTCCGCAACGTTCTCCAGGACGACCGCCAGGGCCTGTCCGACACCGATACAGATCGCGGCGACGCCCCACCGCTTCCCCGACGCGCGCAGCCGCGCGGCGAGCGTGCCCAGGATCCGTCCGCCGGAGGCGCCGAGGGGATGGCCGATGGCGATCGCACCGCCCTTGGTGTTCACGATGGCCGGATCGATCTTCCAGGCGTCCACGCAGGCCAGCGACTGAACGGCGAAGGCTTCGTTGAGTTCGACCGCGGACACGTCCGACCAGGAGATCCCCGCCCGCCTCAGGGCCCGTTCGGCGGCCTCGACCGGTGCGAACCCGAACATCTGCGGCTCCAGCGCGGATACCCCGCGGCCCGCTATCCGGGCCAGCGGTGCGAGGCCGATGCGTGACGCCGCCTCCTCCGAGCCGATCAGCACGGCGGACGCGCCGTCGTTGAGGGGCGAGGCGTTTCCGGCGGTGATGACGCCGTCGGGGCGGAACGCCGGCCCCAGACCGGCCAGCTTCTGCGGCGTCGATCCGGGCCGGATGCCCTCGTCGCGGGAGAGTTGGACCTCGCCGTCCAGGACGACGGGCACCACCAGGTCGTCGTAGAAGCCCGCGTTCCAGGCGTCGTCGGCGAGATGGTGTGAGCGGGCGGCGAACTCGTCCTGCCGTTCCCGGTCGATGGCGAACCGCCCCGCCAGTTGCTCGTTCGCCTCGCCCAGGGAGACGGTCCACTCCTTCGGCATGCGCTCGTTGACCAGCCGCCACCCCAGGGTCGTCGACACGGCGGTCACATGACCGGCGGGGAAGGCGCGTGACGGCTTCGGCAGCACCCACGGAGCCCGCGTCATCGACTCCACTCCGCCGGTGAGGACGATGTCGGCGTCACCGCTCTCGACGGCACACGAGCCGATGATCGCCGCGTCCAGCGAGGAGCCGCAGAGGCGGTTGACGGTCGTGGCGGGCACCGAGGTCGGCAGCCCCGCCAGCAGGACCGCCATCCGACCGACGTTACGGTTCTCCTCGCCCGCGCCGTTGGCGTTGCCCCAGACCACGTCGCCGATCAGGGCCGGGTCGAGCGACGGCGCCTTGGCCAGGGCCCCGGAGACGGCGACCGCGGCGAGGTCGTCGGGCCGCACCTCGGCGAGCGCTCCACCGAACCGCCCGAACGGCGTTCTCGCTGCTGTGTAGACGAAGCTGGCAACCATGGACTCAACGTAGGTCCGAGGATTGATCTAATCCAGTATCCAGTTCCGCTGGATTGATCAGTCGGAGAGATAAGCTGAGGTCATGGAACTCCGGCATGTCCGCTACTTCCTCGCTCTGGTCGAGGAATGCCACTTCGGCCGCGCCGCCCAGCGCCTGCACGTGGCCCAGTCGGCGCTCTCCCAGCAGCTCAAACAGCTGGAGCGAGAGCTCGGGACGACGCTCTTCACCCGCTCCACGCGGCGCGTGGAGCTCACCGAGGCAGGCCGCCACCTGGTCACCCACGCACGGTCGATCGTGGAGGAGGTGGAGCGGGCGAAGGACCAGATGGCACTGCTCGCCACCGGCCGGACCGGACGCGTGTCCATCGGCTTCGTCGGAACCGCCACCTACGACGTCCTGCCGCGGATCGCCCGTACGGTGCGGGCACAGCTGCCGGGCGTGTCCTTGGAGCTGCGCGGTGAGCTGCTCAACCCCGAACTGGTCGAAGGACTCCTCCACGGCACCTACGACCTCGCCCTGATGCGCACCGACACCCCGGTGGACGCCGCCGTCGAGGTCACCACCCTCCGTTCCGAACGCCTGGTGGCCGTCCTGCCCACCGGGCATCCGCTGGCGGACCGCCACGAGATCCCCCTCGCGGCCCTCGCCGACGAGCCGATCGTCGTCCATCCGTCGCGCGCCCGTTCCTCCATGCACGGCTTGGTCCTCGCCGCCTGCGCCCGCGCGGGCTTCGAGCCCTCCGCGCTGGTCGAGGTCGGTGAGACCGCGACCCTGGTCGTGTTCGTCGCCGCGGGCCACGGCGTCGCCCTGGTCCCGGAGTCCGTACAGAGCCTCCGCCTCGACGGCGTGACCTACCTGCCGCTCGTCGAGACCGAAACCGTCGACCTGGGGCTGGCACGCCGACCGGACCAGAATTCGGCGGCGACGGAACAGGTCGCGGCGGTCATCGAGGCGTGCGTCAGAAACTGAGCGGCCGGTTGACGACGGTATGGGGCGCGCGTCAGTTGGCTGACGCCAGCAGCGGACGACACACAGCAAAGGCAAGGAGATCGCTCTCCTTGCCACTCTCAAGTTATAGCGCGATGGGGGGCTTGCGGCAAGACCCTGGTCGCGGCGCAGAATCGTCGGCCGAGACCACAACCTGCGGAAATGGGGGGGCACGACGTGCAGTACGTGCGGGATCTTCAAGAGGTGGACGCGACGCAGGTCGCGGTCGTCGGCGGCAAGGGCGCGCATCTGGGAGGGCTGTCGCGGATCGGCGGCATCCGCGTGCCAGGTGGCTTCTGCGTGACGACGGACGCCTTCCGGCGGATCATGGCGGAAGCGCCGTCGATCGACGATCAGCTCGATCAGCTGTCGCGCGTGAACCCGGATGACCGGGAGGCGATCCGCACGCTCAGCGCGCAGATCCGCCGGACCATCCAAGGGATCGCCATCCCGGGCGATCTCGCGAGGGAGATCACCCGCGCGCTTGCCCAACTCGGCGAGCAGGCCGCCTGCGCCGTCCGGTCCAGCGCGACGGCAGAGGACCTGCCGACGGCCTCCTTCGCCGGCCAGCAGGACACGTACCTGAACGTCGTGGGGCCGGAGGCGATCCTCCAGCACGTCAGCCGGTGCTGGGCCTCGCTGTTCACCGAGCGGGCCGTGACCTACCGTCGGCGGAACGGCATCGACCACCGTACGGTCCACATGGCCGTGGTCGTGCAGCAGATGGTCTTCCCGCATGCGGCCGGGATCCTGTTCACGGCCGACCCCGTCACGGGCAACCGGAAAGTCGCCACCGTGGACGCCGGTTTCGGCCTCGGCGAGGCCCTGGTCTCCGGCCTGGTGAACCCGGACGTCTTCACGGTGCGAGACGGCGAAGTCGCCGCCAAGACGATCGCCGCCAAACAGCGCGCCGTTCACGCCCTGCCGACCGGCGGTACGCGGGAAGTGGCGATCGATGCGCAGCGGCAGGAGCAACCGGCACTGACGGATGCGCAGGTCGTGCGGCTCGTACAGCTCGGGCGGCGCATCGAAGCGCACTTCGGCCGCCCGCAGGACATCGAATGGTGCCTGGTCGACGACGGCTTCCAGATCGTTCAGAGTCGGCCGATCACCACGCTGTTCCCCATCCCCGAGACCGGCGACCAGGAGCATCACGTCTACGTCTCCGTCGGCCATCAGCAGATGATGACCGACCCCATGAAGCCCCTGGGGCTCTCCATGTGGCAGCTGACGGCCATGGCGCCGATGCACACGGCCGGCGGCAGGCTGTTCGTCGACGTCACCCGGCGCCTGGCCTCGCCCACGAGCCGCGCCAGCCTCCTGGACCTCATGGGACGAGGCGACCCGCTGGTCAGGGACGCGCTGGAAACCGTCCTCGACCGCGACGACTTCGTCCCGTCGCTCCCGGACGCGGATCCCGGCGGGCCGCGGACCGGCGGCGCCGCGCCCGCCCCGATCGCGACCGATCCGGCCATCGTCACCGGGCTGATCGAGCGCAGCCAGGCGTCCATCGCCGCCCTGGAGCGCGACATCCGCACGAAGACCGGACCGGCGCTGTTCGACTTCCTGCTGGAGGCCTTCGAGGAGCACAAGCGCGTCCTCAGCGATCCGCTGAGCTTTCAGGCGATCATGGCGGGGATGGAGGCCACGTGGTGGCTCAACGACCAGCTGCGGGAGTGGCTGGGCGAGAAGAACGCGGCTGACACGCTCACGCTGTCCGCCCCCGACAACATCACGTCGGAGATGGGACTGGCGCTGCTCGACGTCGCGGACGTGATCCGCCCGCATCCGGAGGTGGTGGCGTTCCTCCGGGGCGTCGAGAACGTCGAGGACGATGCCTTCCTGGACGAGCTGGCGAAGCTCGCGGGCGGGGCCGAAGCACGCGACGCCATCGAGACCTACCTCGACCGGTACGGCATGCGCTGCGTCGGCGAGATCGACATCACGAGGCCCCGTTGGCGCGAACGCCCCACCACGCTCGTGCCCGTGATCCTCGACAACGTCAGGAACTTCGAGCCGGGCGCCGCCGAACGGCGCTTCGAGGAAGGGCGGCAGAAGGCGCAGAAGAAGGAACAGGACGTGCTGTCGCGCTTGCGGGCCCTGCCGGACGGGGACCGGAAAGCCGACGAGGCCAAGCGGATGATCGACCGCGTCCGCACCTTCGTCGGGTACCGGGAGTACCCGAAGTACGGCGTCGTCAGCCGCTACTTCGTCTACAAGCAGGCCCTGCTGGCGGAGGCCGGGCGCCTCGTACAGGCAGGCGTGCTTCCTGAGAAGGAGGACGTCTTCTACCTCACGTTCCAGGAACTCCACGACGTCGTGCGCTCGAACCAGGTGGACGATCGGCTCATCCGGCAGCGCAAGGACGCGTTCCGGTCGTACGAGGCGCTCACCCCGCCCCGGGTGCTCACCTCGGACGGCGAGGCCCTCACCGGGTCGTACCGGCGCGACGACGTGCCGTCCGGCGCCCTGATCGGCCTCCCGGTTTCCGCCGGGACCATCGAGGGGAGGGCCCGCGTCATCCTCGACATGACGGAGGCCGATCTCGAGGCGGGCGACATCCTCGTCACGTCCTTCACGGATCCCAGTTGGTCGCCGCTGTTCGTCGGCATCACGGGCCTGGTGACGGAGGTGGGCGGCCTGATGACCCATGGCGCGGTGATCGCCCGGGAGTACGGCTTGCCCGCCGTCGTAGGAGTGGAGCAGGCCACCCGGCTGATCCGGGACGGGCAGCGGATCCGTGTGCACGGCACCGACGGGTACGTCGAGATCCTGCCGTGACCGATCACACCGAGAAGGCCCATCCGTAGCATCCGGCGAGGCTCATCTGCACGGTGCGGCCGGGGCGTTGCTCAGGCGTGCGGTGCCGTGGCCCGGATACCGGCGAGCACGACGCCGACGATGCGCTCCGCGTCCGTGCGGGTGAACGGGCGCATGCCCCGGTTGACGATGAGGTGCACCGGGCCGGAGATCATCTCGCCGAGGAAGGAGCTGTCGACCGGGGGGAGTTCGCCCCGGTCGACGGCCGTGTCCACCCGCCGCCGCATGGCGGCCACGCGCTGATCGAGGATCTTGGTCAGCGCCTTCACGGTGGCGCTGTGGCGGGCGGGCTGGATGGCCTGTTCGAGCGTCCGGCCGAACGGCGTTTCCAGACCACCGGCCAGGGCCAGCATGAAGTCCACCAGGTCCCGGTGGATGTCGCCGGTGTCGGCGACCGACGCGAGATCCTCGGCGTAGCGCAGCAGGGCTTCGACCACCAGCTCCTCGCGGTCGGGCCAGTTGCGGTAGACGCTCGTCTTGTGCACGCCGGCGAACTCGGCGACCTCCTCGTAGCGGAAGCCCGCGATGCCGTCGCGCGCCACGAGTTCGACGGTCGCGGCGAGGATCTGCGCCCTCACCCGCGCGTTGCGGCCACCGGGGCGCCGTGCGGGCTGCCGGTCAGCGGTCCCGTCGGCCATCGCCGCGCTCACCTCCTGTTTTCTGCTGGGGTGCCGATTGTCGTCAGGTGCGGCGTTGCGGTGCAAGCCGGTCGTCAGTAAGCTCGCTAAAAGCGACAGACTGTTTCTTTAAGTGTTCGGGTTGCCGTGGCAGCGGCCTGCCCGCCGGCCGCACCGCTCCGCGGATTTCGCCTGCCCGACCGGCGAGCGGCGGCCGATCCGATCCGCACGCCCACCTCAGCGAAACCTGGAGCGCACACGTGAAGATCCTTGTCTCCGGAGCCGGCATCGCCGGGCTCGCCTGCGCACGTGAGCTCGGCACCCGGGGCCACGACGTCACCGTCGTCGAGTACGCCCGCCACCTCCGGCTCACCGGCACACCCATCGACATCCGCGGTGATGCCATCGAGACCGCGGACAAGATGGGACTGCTCGCGGAGATCCAGAAGCAACGCATCCGGATGTCCGAGCTCACCCAGTTCGTCGACAGCGACGGCGAGCCGGTGGCCCGGATCCCGATGGCGGAGATCAGCGACTCCGACGACGACATCGAGCTCCTCCGCGAGGACCTCGTGCGCATCCTCGCCGATGCGCTCCCGGACACCGCGGCGACCCGCTTCGGCGACTCGATCGAGACACTGACCGACGGCGACGGAGACGGCGGCAACGACGACGGCGGCGTCGACGTGCGTTTCGCGTCGGGCCGCACCGGGCGGTACGACCTGGTGATCGGTGCCGACGGCCAGCACTCCGCGGTCCGCAGGCTGGTGTTCGGGCCCGAGGAGGACTACCTCCGGCACCTCGGTGTCTACTTGGCCCTCGCCGACCACCCCGGCGAGGCGCGATCCGAGGGCGCCAACTCGATATACAACGTCCCCAGCCGGATGGCGGGCCTCTTCCGGTACAAGGGCAAGGCCGTCGCGGTCTTCCAGTTCCGCTCGGAACCGATCGACTACGACCACCACGACCTGGACGCCCAGAAGAAGATCCTCATCGAGGCCTTCGCGGGCCACCGGTCGTGGCGGATCCCGGAGCTGCTCGATGCGGCCCGCGCCGATCCCGGTTTCTTCCTCACCTCCGCGAGCCAGATCCATATGCCCTCCTGGCACCGTGGCCGCGTCGCCCTCGTCGGGGACGCCGGGTACAGCCCGGCCTTCCTGTCCGGCCGGGGCACCTCACTCGCGCTCACCGGTGCCCGTTTTCTCGCCGAAGAACTTCAGCGGTGCGGCCATGACCACACCGCCGCGTTCGCCCGGTACGAGGCCCGGCAGCGCCCGTACGTCACCTTCGCCCAGGACCGTGTCCACAGCGGTCGCGACCGCATGCTGCCGACCACCTGGGCCGCCATTGCCGCCCGTAACAAGGCGCTGCAAGCCCCCGGCACCGCTCCGGGACCCGACCCTCGATGTGCTGGAGAGAAGGCACAGTGAAAGACACGCTGGAAAAGCCCGCCCCGGGCGCCCGAGAGCACCGCTGGAGCAAGCGGCTCATCCTCTGGGCGGCCGTCCTCACCCTCGCCAACGTCCTGGCCGATGTGGTCATCGGCTCGCCCATGATGGTCCTGCCCCAGTTACTGGAGCATTTCGACACCGACCAGGCCGCGTGGCTGAACGCGAGCGCGATGCTGGCCGGAGCCATCTGGTCGCCGCTGCTCGCGAAGAGCTCCGACATCTTCGGCAAGCGCCGGATACTCATCGGCACCCTGTTCCTCGCCTGCGCGGGAGCGCTGGTCTGCCTCGTCGCCCCCAACGTCTGGATTTTCCTGGCGGGGCGCTTCCTCCAGGGCGCCGCCTTCGCCGCGGTCTTCATCACGGTGGCCCTCGCACGCCAGATCTGCACCCCGGGGGTGGCGATGGCCCTGGTCGGGCTCGTGACGTCGGGCTCGTCGCTCGTCGGAATCATCGAGCCGTTCCTGATGCAGCCGGTCATCGATGTGTTCGGCTACCGGAGCGTGTTCATCGTGGCGGCGCTGCTCGCCGCCGCGGCCGCGCTCTGCGTGCGTTCCTTCATCCCGGAGTCGCCGGTCCGCAAGCCCGGCCGGATCGACGTGGGCGGGGCGCTCCTGCTCGGCGGCGGTCTCGGCGCGGTGCTCGGCTACGCCAGCCTCGGGAGTGACCTCGGATGGCTGTCCGGGGGCATGATCGCGCTGCTGGCCGCCGGTGTCGCCGCGTTGACCGGTTGGGCGTTCCGCGCGCTGCGGGGCGACGAACCCATCATCGACATCCGGGCCCTCAGCCGCCCGATCCTGCTGACGCTGCTGGCCCTGGTACTGGCGGCAGGCTCTTTCCGGAGCATGCTGCAACTGACGGGCATCATCGCCCAGGTGCCCCCCGACCTCGGGCTCGGTTACGGGCTGGGCGACGGAGAGGCGGTCGCGGTGCTGCTCGCCACGCCCAATGTCGGCATCGTCATCGGCGGCACGTGCGCCGGATGGATCGCGGGGCGGTTCGGTCCCGCACTGCCCCTCCTCGGCGGCATCGCCGTCGGGGCCGTGGCGACCTTCGCGATGCTGGCGGGCGTATCGGTGCTCCCGTTGGCGATCGCCTGCGGCGCCCTGCTCGGCATGGCCGCCGGCGCGATCGGCGCCTCCGGCTACAACCTGGCGACCAGTCTGGAAGCGCCCGAGCGGCAGGGCACGGTCGCCGGTCTGGTGTCGGTCGTGCTCGCACTCGGCTCGGTCGTCTTCAACATCGCCGGGGGCGAGGTGCTCAAAGCGACCCTTGTTCCCGAGACCTTTGCCGACGGCGCCCCGGTGAGCTCGGCGACCGGCGTGTACCTCTACGTCGCGATGGCGGGGGTGCTCTTCGTCCTCGCCGCGGTGCCCGCGCTCATGCTGGCCCGCAACCGGCCCGCCGCGCCGACCCTGCCCGGGACACCGCGGCGTCCGGCTTCGCCCGCGGTCCGACGGTAGCCCGGCCTGTTGGCCCCTTACCCGCGGGGTAATCGACCGTCCGCGCGGGCGACGGCAAGGTGAGGGCCATCGGGTTCCGGAGTCGGTGCACTCCGGCTCCGGGCCCGGTCTTGACCAACGCCCCTTCCCTTGACGGAGGTTGATCGCCATGTCCGCAACGCACCTGGGCGGTACCGCACCCGCCGATGCCCACGCCGCCCGCGTCTGGCTGCGCCGCTTCCTGGCCCTCGACGCCGCCGTCACCGGTGCCAACGGCCTTGCCTACCTGGCCGCTTCCGGGCCCTTCGGCGGCCTGCTCGGCGTCGACCGGGTGCTGCTCGTCTGTGCGGGAGCGTTCCTGCTGGTGTACGCGGCGGGCGTCGGCTTCCTCGCGTCCCGGGAGCACCCGCCGGTCCTCGCGGTGCGGGGCGTCGTGGAGGCGAACCTGGCGTGGGCGGTGCTCAGCATCGCGGCGCTCGCGCTGTGGCTGTCGCCGTCCACCGCCGGGGCCGTGTGGATCCCGCTCCAGGCCGCCGTGGTCGCGGGCTTCGCGGCGCTCCAGTACGGCGCGCTGCGAGCCTCCCGCGTACGCGGCTGAGCTACCTCACCCGCGGCGCCGCCCGGCTCGACCTGGATCAGTGGGGATCGGAGAACAGCGCGTCGAGTTCCGGGAAGGCCATGCCTTCGGCGAGGGAGTCGTCGCCACCGGTGCCGAAGAGTTCCTGCGCGGCGCGGCGCGCGGCACCGTAGGCGGCTTGCGCCACGCCCGAGCCGAGACTGACGCGAGCCACGCCGAGGGCGCCGCGCTCGGCAACGGTCGGGGAGCCGGGGCCGGCCATGCCGTTCAGCGGTACGGCGATGTCTGTGGCCAACGCCGCGATGGTGGCGGTGTCGGTGACGCCGGGAACGAAGATGCCGTCCGCGCCCGCGTCGAGGTACATGTGCGTCCGGGCCAGGGTCTCCTTCAGCCGGATGTCCGGGTCACCGAGCCCCAACAGGCAGTCCTCCCGAGCCTGGGTGATGTCGTCGTGGGAGCGGCTGCGACGCGATTCGCGGGAGAAGCCGAGCCGCACATCAGGTGGCGGCGCTCGCGGCAGTGCCGGACGGACTCAGCCGTCGCAACGTACGGCCCTTCACCTGCCCGAACGGATGCCGCGACGGCCGGTGACTCGCCGTTCGCGGGTGGTGGCAGCGTTCCCATTGACGCCCCATCACGACGAACGTGTGACCATGCGATTGCCAGGTAACGATCGGCTCGCACATAGGAACGATTCAACCATCGGGGTTGTTCGCGGCCGGGCCAGGAGCCAGCCGCCGGCACGCGTGGGACGGAAGCCGTAGCCCACGGTCGCATCCTCCATTGAGGCACCGCGGTACCCCAAGTACAAAGGTGGCCCCGAGGGCCGACGGCTTCTGCTCCGCGAGGAGGGCGTCCTGGCCTTTGGCCGTTAGTGATCAAGACTTCGGGGCTGGCTCGCCTTCGGCGAAAGTGCAGGTCAACGCGTACGTCCGCGCGGTTTCAGGGGGACCGGAGGGAGTTCGGGGGCGGGGAGCGGAGGGCCGTCGTAGCCGTGGACCTCGCCGAAGCGGCGGCCCGAAGCCCAGTCCTCTCGGGCCTGGGTGATGTCGTCGTGGGAGCGCCCGATGAAGTTCCACCACATCACGATCTTCTCCTCGAACGGCTCGCCGCCCAGCAGCATGAACGCGCTGTCCACATCCGCCCGCAGGGGAAGCTCGCTGCGGCCGCAGCCCAGGTAGAGGAGTGAGCCGGGGGCCAGGCGGACGCCGTCGACCTCGGCTTCGCCGGACATGGTGAGGGCGGCGTACTCGTAGTCGGGGCGCACCGGCAGGCGGGTGTCGGTGCCTGCCGCCAGGGTGATGTCGGCGCCCATCAGGGGAGTGAAGGTGGTGCCGGGCGAGGCGGCGCCGTCGAGGTCGCCGAGGATGACGGTGGCGCGCAGGCCTCCGCCGCCGGTGATCCGCGGGAGGTCGGCGTGGTGCTCCCAGGTGGGGGCCGTGTGGCGGTCGCTGTCGGGGAGGGCCACCCATAGCTGGGCGCCGTGCAGGAGCGGGGCGTGGGTGCGGGGGGACTCCTCGGAGTGCGCTATGGCCCGGCCCGAGGTCATCAGCCCCAACTCGCCGGGGCGCAGGGTCTGGAGGCTGCCGAGGCTGTCGCGGTGCAGCACCTCGCCGTCGTGCAGCCAGCTCACCGTCTGGAGGCCCATGTGGGGGTGCGGGGGGATCTGCATGCCCGGCTCGTCGGCGATGTCATCCGGGCCGTAGTGATCGACGAAGCACCATGCGCCGATCATGCGGCGGCCCAGGTTCGGCAGCAGACGGCGCACCACGGTGGATTCGCCCAGCGGGACCTGCTTGGAGGCCAGCAGCTCGCGCACCGGCCGCGCGGTGACGTCGGCGCGGCCGCCGCATACGGTCGCCGTGGGCCGCAGATCGAGATTGCTCATGGACGAACTCTCCCATCGGAGGAGGACTTCCGCTCGCCCCTGTGGATAACGGGGTACGTGGCGACCGCCCAGGCAACCAGCGCGGCACCCAGCAGCCAGCCGCCGAGGATGTCGGTGGGCCAGTGGACGCCCAGGTACAGCCGGGTGAATCCGACGCCGAGCACGGAGACGGCGGCCACGGCGGTGGCCAGGCGTTGCCACAGGGCGGGTGCGGCGTGCAGCTTCAGCATCCACAGCAGCAGTCCGAAGGTGACGGTCGCGGTGAGGGCATGGCCGGAGGGGAAGGCCGCGTAGTGCGCCGAGTCCACCGGGTTCGCCCAGTGGGGGCGGGGGCGGTCGAGGAGTGCCTTCACGCCCTGCTGGAGGGCGGTACCGGCGGCGGCCGTGACGACGACCCACAGGGCGGGCGTCCGCTCACGGCGCAGCAGCAGCCAGAGGACGATCACGGCCGTCAGGGCGCGCATCGTCCACGGGTCCCAGATCCAGTCCGTCAGCACTCTGTTGGTCTGGGTCAAGCCGGGGTGGTCGAGCGCGATGCGGTGCAGCGGGACGACACCGTCCCGGTCCGCGCCCGTCAGCGGCCCCCAGCGGGCGGCGACGAGGGCGAGCAGCACGACGAAGAGGACGCTGAGCACCGCGGCGATGCGGACGGTGTGCGGGGGGCGGGTCTGCGGCTGCATGGGTCGATGATCGCCGACGCCGGGTGCGCGGGGCCAGCACGCAGGTGGGAGCCGTCCCGCGGGTGAGAGCGGCGCTCCAGCCCGGCACCGGCGGCGCTCCAGCCCGGTACCGGCAAGACTCCAGCCCGGCACCAGCAGCGCTCAGCCCAGCACCCGCAGCGCCGGGACCAGGGTCACCAGCAGGGGGACGACCGGGACCAGCGCGGCCGCGGCGGTGAGTTGCAGACGGCGTACGGGGGAGAAGCGCGCCGCGGGGGCCAGGAGCCGGTCCACCCGCTGCGGGACCTGCGCGAGTCCGCTGGGGCAGGGTCCGAACACCCCCCGGTCCTCGTTGAGTTCCACGAGCGCCAGCGCGGTCGTCGTCCGCCCGAACCGCCGTGACGCGGAGTCGTCGGCGGCCAGCTCGACCAGCCGGTGCACCTCGTCCTGGAACGCCGCGAACACCGGCACCTGCGGAAAGCCTCCGGCCAGCGCACCGGCGCAGTGCAGCAGCCAGTGGTGGCGGGCGCGCGCGTGGCCCTGCTCGTGGGCGATCACGGCGTCCAGCCGTCGCCCCTTGAGGCGGCGCAGGGCCGCGGTCGTGATGACGAGCTGGGGCGTGGTGCCCGGCAGCCACCAGGCGTCGGGCTTGTCGCCCTCCAGGACCACGAGCCGCTCCCCGGCGGGCTCCTCGCCGGGCAACACGGGGGAGCGGACGAGGAGTTCGGCGCGGTGCTGCCTGCGCCAGGCGCGGGCGCGGCCGATCTCGCGGCTGAGCATCAGTGCCGACCATACGGCGCCGAAGGCCAGCGCGAGGGCGACGGGCGCCGCCCAGGGACCGTAGCCGGACAGCGCGTACGCCTCCACGACGCCGTTGGGCGCGGGCGCGAAGACGTTCCCGCGGATGGCCTCCGAGGCCGCTGCGGCGGTGAGTGCCATGGTGAGCGCGCAGCACAGCAGCACTCCTACGACGACGCATTGCCATACCCACAATGCGAGTACGGGTTCGCGGTCGACCCATGTGGAACGGGACATCAGGCGCGGCGCCGTTGCCGCCACCAGTGCGCCGAGGCCCATCAGCGCGAGCGGGACCATCATGGCCGTCACCCTATGGTCGGGGCGGTCGGCCCGGGTATGTCCGCGCGGGCGAAGTGACGTACGCCACGGTTTGCCGGGGCGGGGTCACCCGGTGTGCCCGACGGGCGGGCACCGCCACCCGGCGTACGCCCCGGCGGGCGTGCTCGGAGCGTCAGGCGCGGTCAGAGCGTCAGCAGCATCGCGAACATCCCTATCGCCATCGTGAGCCTGCACGCATGCCGCAGTTCGGGCCGCCGCGACCAGCCGACGGACGGCGCGCCCGCGGCCGCCACCGCGCCGTCCGTCATCGGCAGCAGCCGCAGCCCGGACCGGACCGCGTAGACGGCGAAGTAGGCGAGGAGCGCGCCGGTGAGCACCGGTATGCCGCTCGCCGCCGCGTCCGACGCCATGTCACCGCCGGCCGTCATGTGCCCGCCCGCCGCCATGGAGGCGTCATGACCGTGGCCGCCCGGGGTGCCCGCCATCATCGCCAACGCCATGTACGCCATGGCCGACGCCCCTATGGCGTGGTGCAGATGGTGGTGCCCCACCGCCCGTACGGCCGCCACGCCGAACACCGCCGCGAAGGCGGACGGGCCCCACGGCCGGGGGTCCAGGACGGCGGACGGCACCGCCATCGCCGCCATCCCCCACCCCATGAGCGCCTCGGCGCGCGCGCTCCGGCGGTCCGGTCCTGGCGGCTCGCCGCGCATCTGGAGCAGGCAGTACGTGCCGGTGGCGGCGCACAGCGCGACCAGCAGCCAGCCGATCAGCGGCGGTCCGTGCACGGCACACCTCCCGGTCCGGAACGCCGCGGATGTCTGCGGACGTATGCCGGGAGGTTGCCCGGGCGCGGACCGGGCTACGGGAGCGCACGGGCGCAGTGGGGGAGCGCGCGGATGCCCACCGAGAGGGTCAGTTGTGCTCGGAGATGAGCACGGCCCGCGTCGACGGTTCGAGCGCCTCGAAGACGTGGGGCAGATCGGCCGGATAGGAGACGTAGTCACCGGGGCGCAACTCGACCGGGTCGTCGGCGAGGCCGACCCGGGCCCGGCCCGAGGCCAGGACGATGTGCTCCACCACGCCGGGCATATGGGGATCGGAGGCGCGCGCCGCACCGGGCTCGGCGCTGAGACGGTAGATGTCCCGGCGCGCGCCGGGCGGGCCCGCGGAGAGCATGGCGGCCTGGTAGTCGGCCTGCGCTGAGGCGAGCGTCACGCCCTCGTCGGCCCTGATCACGTGGACGCGGGGGCGCGGCGGGTCGAGGAGCCGCGAGGGCGGCACGTCCAGGGTGACGCACAGCGCCCACAGGGTCTCCAGGCTCGGGTTCCCGCTGCCGGACTCCAGCTGGGAGAGCGTGGACTTCGCGACTCCGGCGCGCCGGGCCACCTCGGTGAGCGACAGCCCCGCCCGCCCGCGCTCGCGTCGCAGTACGGCCGCGATCGAGTCCATCGGGACCTTGCCCGAAGCGGCCGAGGCTGCCGCAGCGGCCGAAGTCGTCGAGGCCGCCGAAGCCGCTGCCGGTACTTCCTGTGCCATCCGTTCGCTCCAGACGTCATGTGTTCGGTTTGACGAACGCGCTCCCCTGTGTTCATTATATGCGTCATGCATTCGATATGGAGAACGCTCGATCGTGTGCTGCTGCGGGACATCGCGCTCGTCTGCCTCGCCGTCGGTGTCACCAGCCTGTCGTACGGGGCGATCGCCGTCGCGTCCGGTCTCCCGCTGTGGGTTCCGGCGGCGTTGAGCGTGCTGGTGCTCGCCGGTGCCTCGGAGTTCCTGTTCGTCGGGCTCATCGCCGCTGGCGGCAGTCCCGTCGCGGCGGTGCTGGCCGGGCTCGTCGTCAACGCCCGCCACCTGCCGTTCGGGCTGGCCCTGCCCGCTGTCCTCGGACGCGGCCGCCGGCGCCTCCTCGGCAGCCATCTGATGAACGACGAGAGCGTCGTCTTCGCGCTCGCCCAGGACGGCATCGCGCGGCAGCGCGCCGCCTACTGGGCCTGCGGCCTGGGCATTCTCCTGTGCTGGCCGCTGGGCGCGGTGGCCGGGGGACTGATCGGCACGGTCATCGACGACACCGATCTGTTCGGGCTCGACGCGATGTTCCCGGCCATCCTGCTGGCCCTGGTCCTGCCCGCGCTGCGCGACCGGGACAAGCGGCTGGCGGTCCCGGCAGGCGTCGCCATCGCCCTGGCCACCACCCCCTTCCTGCCCGCCGGGGTGCCCGTCCTGCTCGCCCTGGCCGGGGTGGCGCTCGCCGCCGTACCGCACAGGACGAACGACCCCGAGAAGGAGCGCCCGTGCCCGGTTCCCTGACGCTGGCCGCCGCGATCCTCGCACTCGCGGCCGGTACGTTCGCCCTCCGGTTCGCCGGGCCGCTGCTGCGCAGCCGGATCACGCTTCCGGCGCGGGCGGAGAAGCTGATGGAGACCTCCGCCATCGTCCTGCTGGCCGCCGTCGCGGCGACGACGGCGCTCACCGAGGGCCACGGCCCCGCGGGGATCGCCCGCCCCGCCGGGGTCGTGGTGGCCGGGGTGCTGGCCTGGCGCAAGGCGCCGTTCCTGGTGGTCGTCCTGGCCGCGGCCGTCACCGCCGCCGGGCTGCGCCTGCTCGGCGTGGCCTGACCGGTCCCGCCACCGCAGGGCGTGGCGCTGGAGCTAGGGGGTGTCCGCAAAGTCGCGTCGGATCAGCCCGCGGCGTCAGGGGGCACCTCCCAGCGGTAGCTGGGGGCGCGTGCGATCGCAAGGCGGAGGGTCACCTCCCAGCGGTAGCTGGGGGAGCGTGCCAGGCGTCGCGGGCCCGACGGGACTTTGCGGACACCCCCTAGATCCCCGGCCGGTAGCGCATCGGGTGGTCCTCGGGGACCTCCACGATCGCGATGCGGACGCCATCTGGGTCGGCGATCCACATCTCGACCAGCCCCCACGGCTCCTTCTTCGGCGGCCGCAGGATCTCCACGTCCCGGGCCGCCAGCTCCTCGTGGGCCGCCTCGGCGTCCGCGACCTGGAGCCACAGCTGGAGTCCGGGCGCGGGCGGGGTCTCGGAGCGGCCGGAGACCTCCAGGAAGCCACCGCCCAGGAAGTAGACCGTGCCGCGCTCGGGGCCGGTCCCGAACTCGCGGGAGATCGCCAGGCCCAGCGCCTCGCCGTAGAAGGCCCGCGAACGGTCGGGGTCCGTCGGCCGCAGCAGTGTGCGGCTGCTCAGTACGTGCACCATGACCGCGACCCTACGCACCCCGCCCCGGACGGGACGGGGTTAGGGTCTTGTTCTCGTCATCCGCCGGTTCCGGCCGCGCAGGGAGAGGACTACCGCCGCCATGCACACCCCCGCCACGAACACCGCCGCGCTCACCTACCGCGGGGCCACCGAGGCCGACGTCGGCGCGCTGGTCGCGCTGATCGAGTCGGCGTACCGCGGGGACGCCAGCCGGACCGGCTGGACGACGGAGGCGGACATCCTGGGCGGGCAGCGCACCGATCCCGAGGGCGTGACCGACGTCGTACGGAGTGCGGACGGCCGGATGATGGTCGTCGAGCGGGACGGCGAGCTGATCGCCTGCTGCCAGCTGGAGCGCCGCGGCGAACACGCCTACTTCGGCATGTTCGCCGTGCGGCCGGGCCTCCAGGGCGGCGGGCTCGGGAAGGCGGTCCTCGCCGAGGCCGAGCGGTTCGCGGTGACCGAGTGGGCGGTCCGGGAGATGCACATGACGGTGATCACCGCCCGCGAGGAGCTGATCGCCTGGTACGAGCGGCGCGGCTACGCCCGTACGGGACGGATGACCCCGTTCCCGTACGGCGACGAACGCTTCGGCGTGCCGCGCCGTCCCGACCTCGCGTTCGAGCTGCTGGTCAAGCCGCTGGGCTGACCTCACATCCGCGGGCTCACGCCGTGTAGCGCACCGCCCGGCGGATCTCGGGGAAGTCGGTCGTGCCGCCGTCGAGGCCGAGCCCGCGGGCCAGCTTCAGGTGGTCCGGGGTGTTCACCGTCCAGCCGATGACCTTGAGATCGGCGGCGTGGGCGCGCTCCACCAGCTCCAGGGTCAGCCGGCGGATGTTGAGCACCAGCATCCCGGCGCCGACGGCGTGCGCCCGGTCGATGGCGTCGAGCCCGTAGCGGCTGGCCACCAGGGCGGTGCGGGCACTGGGCAGCAGGGTGCGGATCTCGGCGAGGGCCTCGTCGTGGAAGGAGATCACGTCGACCCGGCCGAGCAGATCGCGGCCGGTCAGCACCTCGGCCAGGGCCCGCGCGGCGGCCACGTCCTTGATCTCGGCCTGGAGCGGTGCCTTCACCGCGTCCACGACGTCCTCGAAGACCGGGATCCGCTCGCCGTCCCCGGCGTCCAGTTCGCGCAGCTCGGCGAGGGTGAAGTCGCTGATGGGGCCCTTGCCGTCGGTCGTGCGGTCGACCTCGGCGTCGTGCATCACGACGAGTGCGCCGTCCTTGCTGAGGTGCAGGTCCAGTTCGATGACGTCCAGGCCCTCGTGCTCGGCCCGGACGAAGGAGCGCAGGGTGTTCTCCGGTTCGACGCCCATCACTCCGCGGTGTCCGATGGTGAGAAAGGTCAACGTGATCTCGCTCTTCTGTCGGGCTTTTCGTCGCTCTTCGGCTGTGTGGAGGCACGGGCTCGCCGGACCGGCGCTCAGCCTAACGGCCGACTCCGGCAGGACCGGTCAAGCGCGGCCGTGGCATGGTCCGGGGCGGATGGGGCAGGAAAAACCGCGGTGATGCGGAGGTGACGCAGGACGATTTCCGTTACCTGGCCTTGAGTGGCGAGGTCATTCACGGATACGGTGTCCACACGGAAGGTTCTCCGGTGAAGGAGTCGTCATGACGGAAATTCTTTCGTCCGTGATAGCGGACGGTGGCATTCTGCCTGCGGAGCGTGTGATCGAACACCCGGCCTGGCCATCCCTCAAAGGTGCTGTAGAAACGATTCGCCCCTGGCAGTCCAAGGACGGTTCCATCGACTTCGACGCCGAGGGGGCGCCACCGCGCCACCGCGCCCGCGACACCCTCGAAAGGGTGATCGCGGCCATCGAGGAGCTGGCCCCGCTGCTCCCGCACAACGCCGCGTACCACCGCGCGCTCGTCACCGATCTGCGCCGCTGGGCCGACGACGGCTTCGGCGTCCCCGACTTCCTCGACTCGCTGCTCGCCTTCCAGCCCGCCCGGGCGCGCGCCGACGGCCTCCAGCACCTCGTCGTCTTCCCCATGTACACGCAGAACGGCAACCCGAACCGCAACCTGGAGGCGGTCGTCCTGCGCATGGTCTGGCCCGACTGGCTGGCCGAACTGGAGCGCACCCGCTACGACAACCCGCTCTACCTCGGCCTCGCCTTCGAGGACTTCACCTCCGGCTACGACACCAACTCGGCGGTGCTCTTCCCGGAGACCATCGCCGTGCGCGAGGCCCCCGAGCGCTTCTCCTGGGGCGGCATCTTCTGCGACCGTGAGGCCGCCCGCTTCCGCCGGGTCAGCGAGGCCGCCGTCCGGGCGCTGGGCATCGAACTCCCCGACGACATCCGGGACATGCTCGCCGACCAGCGGCGCTGCCAGGAGGCGTTCGCCCTGTGGGACATGGTCCACGACCGCACCCACAGCCATGGCGACCTGCCGTTCGACCCCTTCATGATCAAGCAGCGCCAGCCGTTCTGGATGTACGGCCTGGAGGAGCTGCGCTGCGACCTCACCGCCTTCAAGGAGGCCGTGAAGCTCGACGCGGAGGGGCTCGCCCAGGCCCGGGACGTCCAGTACGCCGTGATCTTCGACCGGATGTTCCGGTTTCCCGTCACCGGCGAACGGGTCCGCAACTACGACGGCCTCGGCGGCCAGTTGCTGTTCGCCTACCTCCACCAGCACGACGTCGTACGCTGGACGGACAACACCCTGCACATCGACTGGTCGCGCGCCGCGCAGGTCACCAACCAGCTGTGCGGTGAGATCGAGAAGCTGTACCGGGACGGCATCGACCGGCCCAAGCTCGTCCACTGGTTCAAGGCGTACGAGCTGGTGTCGACCTATCTCGCCCCGCACCCCGGCTCCGTCTGGGCCAAGGGCCCGGACGCGCTGGACCTCACCCAGCCGCCGCGCAAGCTCGTCGACGACGTGCTCCCCGACGAGTTTCCGCTGAGCATGTTCTACGAGGCGCTCGCCAAGAAGCTGCGGGACGTGGTCGCCTCGACCAAGGGCATCACGGCCGGCGACGACGACGTACGAGCGGCGGCGTGAGCCCCGCGGCGGACCGCACCACGGCACCGGACGACCGCACCACGGCACCGACGATGAGGAGACAGCGAGCATGACCACACCGACGTCGAGCCCGACCCCCAACGAGCCGGGCGGCGGGACGCCGCTGGACGGCGCCGTGGTGGCGGTGGCCGGTGCGGCGGGCCCGGCTGGCCGCGCCACGCTGCTCCGCCTCGCCGAGGCCGGTGCCACCGTCGTCGCCTCCGACTCCGACCCCGCGCGGCTGGCCGAGGCCGTCGACGCGGCGCGCTACGCCCACGGCGGCGCCCGGGTCACCGGGGAGACGGTCGACCTGCTCGACCTGGACGCCACCCGCGCCTGGGCCGACCGGACCGAGAAGGAGTTCGGCCGCGTCGACGGCCTCGTCCACCTCGTCGGCGGCTGGCGCGGCAGCAAGACCTTCGCCGATGCCCCGCTCGCCGACTGGGACACCCTCCACGACCTGCTGATCCGCACCGCCCAGCACACCTCGCTCGCCTTCCACGACGCCCTGCGCCGCACCGGCAACGGCCGCTACGTGATGATCAGCGCGGCGGGCGCGTCCCAGCCCACCGCCGGCAACGCCGCGTACGCCGCCGCCAAGGCCGCCGCCGAGGCGTGGACGCTCGCCCTCGGCGACTCCTTCCGCAAGCTGGGGGGCGAGAGCGGCCCGGCGGCCGCGGCTGTCATCCTGGTGGTCAAGGCGCTGGTGCACGACGCCATGCGCGCGGAGCGCCCCAACGCGAAGTTCGCGGGCTTCACCGACGTCACGGAGCTGGCCGAGGCCATCACCGGACTCTGGGACCGGCCCGCCCGGGAAGTGAACGGAACCCGCCAGTGGCTGACCCCCAAGCCGTGAGGACCGACGCACGCCGTCATCACGACCCCGAGGTACGCGGCTTCGCCAGCGACAACTACGCGGGCGGCCACCCGGAGATCCTCGCCGCGCTCGCCCTCGCCAACGGCGGTCACCAGGTCGCCTACGGCGAGGACGACTACACCGCGCATCTCCAGCACGTCATGCGCAGCCATTTCGGCCCGTACGCACAGACGTTCCCGGTCTTCAACGGCACCGGCGCCAACGTCGTCGCGCTCCAGGCGCTCACCGACCGCTGGGGCGCGGTCATCTGCGCCGACACCGCCCACATCAACGTCGACGAGTGCGGTGCGCCCGAGCGGGTCGGCGGGCTGAAGCTGCTCACCGTGCCCACCGAGGACGGCAAGCTCACCCCCGACCTCATCGACCGCGAGGCGTACGGCTGGGACGATGAGCACCGCGCGATGCCGCAGGTCGTCTCGATCGCCCAGAACACCGAGCTGGGCACCGTCTACACGGTGGACGAGATCCGCGCGATCTGTGAGCACGCCCATGAGCGCGGCATGAAGGTCCACCTCGACGGGGCCCGGATAGCCAACGCGGCCGCGGCGCTGGACGTGCCGATGCGGTCGTTCACCAATGTGCCGGGCGTGGACGTGCTGTCCTTCGGCGGCACGAAGAACGGCATGCTCTTCGGCGAGGCCGTGGTCGTCCTCGACCCGGACGCGGTGCGTGCGATGAAGCATCTGCGCAAGCTGTCCATGCAGCTGGCGTCCAAGATGCGGTTCGTCTCCGTCCAGCTGGAGGCCCTGCTCGCCCGCGACCTGTGGCTGCGCAACGCGCGCCACGCCAACGCGATGGCCCAGCGGCTCGCCGAGGGGGTGCGCGGCGTCGACGGCGTCACGATCCTGCACCCCGTGCAGGCCAACGCGATCTTCGCCCGACTGCCGCACGATGTGAGCGAACGCCTCCAGAAGCGGTACCGCTTCTACTTCTGGGACGAGGCGGCGGGCGACGTGCGGTGGATGTGCTCCTTCGACACCCGGGAAGAGGACGTCGACGGCTTCGTGGCGGCCCTCCGGGAGGAGATGAAGCGCTAGCCACCCGGTGCACGGCGCGGCCGCCCCCGCCGGAGGGCGGCCGCCGCGTCGTGACGGACTACCGCCCGCGGTCCAGGGCGATGGCCTCCGCCGGGGTGGGGGCCGTACCGCCCAGGTGGGCGGGAACCCACCAGGTGTCCTCCGGGCCCTTCGGACGCACCGGATACGCCCGCTGCGCCGCCTCCAGCAGCTCCTGCACCCGCGACCGGACCCGCTCGGTGAGCGTGTCGGACGGCTCCGTCGGGTCGGCCTCCATCGGCTCGCCGACGCGCATCGTGATCGGGAAGTGGTTGCGGCCCAGCGCCCGCTTCTGGCCCTTGGTCCACAGCCGCTGCGTCCCCCACAGCGCCATGGGCAGCAGCGGTACGCCCGCCTCCTGGGCCAGCCGGGCCGCGCCCGACTTGAAGTTCTTGAGGGTGAACGAGCGCGAGATGGTCGCCTCCGGGAAGACACCGATGATCTCGCCCGCGCGCAGGGCCTTGAGGGCGTGCTTGTAGGCGTCCATGCCCGCGGCCCGGTCCACCGGAATGTGCTTCATGGCCCGCATCAGCGGCCCGGAGACCTTGTGGCGGAAGACGGCTTCCTTCGCCATGAACCGCACCAGCCGCTTCGCCGGACGGGCGGTGAGCCCGGCGAACACGAAGTCGAGATAGCCGATGTGGTTGCTCACCAGAACCGCGCCACCCCGCTCCGGGACATTCTCGGTGCCCTTCATGTCGATACGCAGGTCCAGCGCCTTGAACATGGTGCGGGCCGCGCCGATCACCGGCGGGTAGACGAGCTCTGCCATAGAGGGACCCTTCATCGTTTTCCCTGGGAGGGCTCTCCCGGCGGAAGTTACGCAGCCGTAGGTTTCCCGGCTTCTGGCAGATGGTGCCCTATGTCATCTCTCTGTGCTAGCGCGGGTCCCACCCAGTCCGGGAGATCCTCATCACGTCGGGCTCTGGGGAATCCCCTAAGAGCCCATGTCGCTGCACCCTATGACGGCATCCGAACCGCGGAGGACAGCGTGCGAAACGAGCAGGGGCAGGGCGAGGCGGACGAGGGCGAACGGGTCGCAGCCGCCCAGCTCGGAGCGGATCTGGGCACCCGGGCCACCCTCGTCCAGTTCTCCAGCGCCTTCTGCCAGCCCTGCCGGGCCACCCGGCGGGTCCTGGCGGAGGTGGCCCACATGGTCGACGGCGTGGCCCATGTCGAGATCGACGCCGAGGCGCATCTGGAACTCGTACGGATGCTGGACATCGTGCGGACGCCCACCGTGCTGGTCCTCGACGCGGACGGCCGGATCGTGCGCCGCGCGGCCGGACAGCCGCGGACCGCGGACGTCATCGCCGCCCTCGGCGAGGCGGTCTGATCCGGCGTGAGGTCACGGTGTGTGAGACCCCGCGACGGACTTCCCTCCACCGGTCCGCACTTGACGGTGCGCTGCGGGCATCGTCAGGGTGACGTCATGCGGCCTGGACTTCTTCTTCTCTACGGACGCGTACACGTGGACCTGGTACGGACCGCGAGTGCGCGGTGTCCGGGCGGGTGAGCGACGACGACAGTACGGCTCCTCCCGTTCGTACCCCACCGCAGAAGGACATGTTCATGACCGCTTCACCCGATCTCGGCGCGCCCCGGCTCAGCGCCCCCGAACTCTTCCGCTCCGTCTTCCGCAGGCACGCCGCCGGTGTCGCGGTGATCACCGCGCAGGGGACGCGCCCCGTCGGCTTTACCGCGACCTCCCTGGCCTCCGTCGCCGCCGAGCCCCCGCTGCTCTCCTTCGGCGTCGGCAAGGGCTCCTCCAGCTGGCCGGTGATCGCCGAGGCCGAGCACGTCGGCGTGCACGTCCTGGGGGAGCACCAGCGGGAGCTGGCCGCCACCTTCGCGCGCAGCGGCGCGGACCGCTTCGGCCCCGACACCGGCTGGCACACCGGCCCCGAGGGGGTGCCGGTGCTGGACGGGGTGCTGGCGTGGCTGGTGTGCCGGGTGGTGGCGCGCATACCCGCCGGGGACCATCGCGTGGTGATCGGCGAGGTGGTCGCGGGCGACCCGGCGGGAGCCGGTCGTCCGCTCCTGTACCACCAGGGGCGCTTCAACGCGCTGCGCGACTGAGCCGCCCGCTGATCATCCGTTGGCAAGGTCACAGTTCAACCGGCTTGCGTCCGGGGAACACCCTGGGTGTACTGGCGAGTAATATTTCGTTCGGTGCATGGGCCGACCCCGGCCGCCAACCGACCGGGAACAGCCCCCGAGGGCGCCTATGCTGCCAGCACAAGGCAGCCCGGAAGAGACGATGCAGTAGGAGAGCCGGCGTGAGCTTGAGGATCGTTGTCTGTGTGAAGTACGTGCCTGACGCCACCGGCGACCGGCACTTCGCCGAGGACCTGACGCTCGACCGTGACGATGTGGACGGCCTGCTCTCGGAGCTGGACGAGTACGCGGTCGAGCAGGCCCTCCAGATCGCGGACGAGGCGGACGACGCGGAGATCACGGTGCTGACCGTGGGCCCGGAGGACGCCAAGGACGCGCTGCGCAAGGCGCTGTCGATGGGTGCCGACAAGGCCGTGCACGTCGAGGACGACGATCTGCACGGCACGGATGCTCTGGGCACCTCG